>PXAQ01000149.1 GCA_003567095.1 Phycisphaerae bacterium | reverse complement strand
GTCCGGCTTCCAGAAAGAGGGTGACGCTGCGTACCCGTTTTTCGGCGATAATCACCGCTTGCGTTTGAATATAAAGATTTTCGCGGGCCTGACGCATCGTTCGCAAAATATTGCGCAGCGACAGCTTGATCTGATCTTCACGCTTCTGGGCGTCATAGACGCGGTTTTCCAAGGCAATCAGACTGTTGCGATAATCAATCCGCTCGCGCGTTCGTTCCAAGGGCAAATCCAGCGTCACCAGCCCGGAATAGAATCCCTCGTCCAGACGCAGGCGCGCATCGGTCAAACCCGCCGACCCAATAGGCCTTCTTTCGCCAAAATCAGCCGAGCCGAATAACGTCAACTCGCCCCTGAGCCGGTCGGCGGCCACAACCACTCTACGCTGGGCATCCTGGACTTGTTCCACGGCGCGACGAAAGTCCAGCCGGTTGCCCAAGGCGATGCGGGCGGCGCGATCCTGGTCCAGCTCCCACGGACCGGCATCTTCCGGACTTGGCTCATCCAGTTCGATCGGGGCGTCGGCCGGGGGGACATACCGGTCCATCTGGGCGTCCTGTTCGGCCAAAAACGATTGGCGCAACTGCTCGAGCGGCTCCAAAATATAATCCAAATCATCCGGGTCCAGCACAATCTTCGCATCCGGCGGCAGTCCAATCCGCATTTTGAATGCATCCAGCGTGCCTTGGTAGGCTTCCAGCGAGGCAATCCACCGCTGGCGGGCGCGCAGCTCACTCTGGACGGCCTGGTCGACCTGTATTTCCTGCACCCGGCCCGCATCGGCCAGTAGACGGCTTCGCCGGGCCGAGGCGATGACGCTGCGGTAGTTTTCCTCCATATTCTTGACCTCGTCCAGACCGCGCAGAACCCTGAAATATGCATCGGCCACATCCACGGCAAATTCTTTTTTGAACTGCTCAAATTCCCAGATTGCATAGACGACATCGCGTTCGGCCTGGGTCAGCGGTTCGGTGACAATATGCCGTCCGGCGCCGCGTAAAAGCGGGATTGCAATCGACGCATCAAAGGCAAGTCCCAGCGAGGTTGTGCTGCCGCTGGTCAGCAGGCTTGCCAGATCGACGGCCAGCCCGGCGGAGACCTCGCCGCCGTCATAGAATTGCTGTGAGGCGGCCAGCGTTCCGCTCGAGCCGGTCCGCACCACCGTGTCGTCCGGGGCGGTATCGACGTCAATGGCCTGTTGAACGCGGGCGACAAAGATCCTGCGAAACTGTTGCCGCTGCCAATCCAGCTCCAAGGCGGTCTGAAACACGTGTTCCTTTTGGTTTTGGTAGTCAAAACTGTTGCGGGCGCCGATTTGCAGCGCATCGAGCAGCGACAGCTCCAGCGGCTCATCGGGCGGAATCTGAGTGAAGATCGCGTTGGGGTCATACGCCGCGGACAAATAGTCCTCGTCGGGCCAATGGGCCATCGGTTTGAGCCGGTCGCTGCCCAGCGAGTGCGGGCCGGAGATGACCAGGGACTGCTCCTGAAGCACCCTGCGCCGCAGGATCGTGCTGGGCCGTTCAATATCGATCATGCCCTCGCGGCCAAGCGTATGCTGATATTTTTGGGCGAGAATGTCCTCTGCCGTCCGGTCGGCCTGACGCCGGTGTTCTGCCGGACTCGTGCACCCGGCAAACCCCACCAGGAACCCGCCGAGAACCGTCCCAACCAGAATCCGCTTGACAGGCCGTTTAATCTCATATATAAAGCCGTAAAATCTCATTTTTGTCCCTTATCGAGCTATTTATGCAACGCCACCGCTTGAGGTGTCTACTTATAGTCGCTTTTGTCCCATTATACGTTACATCATTTTGGGAGTTGAACCTCATTTTGAAAAAACGGGATTATTAGCAAAGACAGCGTCATTGACCCGGCCGGGTTTGCAGATCGGGACGTCGCCGCTGAAGCCACGAGGGCAATTGGTCGCGCGTCACCGCCTGCCATAAGCCTGTTCGCTGGGCAATGGCCGCGTCCATCCATTCACGATACGCCTCATAGTGACTGTGCTCAAAGCGTAGATCGGCATAGCCCAAACCCCGACGGATAAGCGCTTCATTGAGAACCTCCCCATCGGACAGGACCACATACGCCAGCAGCCGTCCATAGCGGCATCGGTAGCCGGCAGCCGTATCCAGCAGGACTGTGACCTGTGTGCCCTCGGCGCGATCGCGCACGAAGTCTGTGGCCTCTTTGCCGAAATACATCGGCTCCAGCCTCGGGTGGTGTGTCTCAGGGGCATCAACGCCGAGCAGACGAATTCGCGTTGCGGGCCTGTCGCCGTCAGGCGCATCGATATCCAGCGTATCGCCGTCGATGACAGCGATCACCGTGAACGTCCGTTCATGGTAGCGGGTGTAGTCGTCTTGGGCCCAGGCGGCCCGGCGCACCGCCCGGCGCACCGGCTGCATCAACTGACGGTCCAGCACAATCGCAAACGGCAGCACAATCAGCAAAACCGCGGCGATCAGTGCGTTTCGCCGTTTGCGGCTCATGACCAAACGGGGCGCCTGGGTGCGTGCCATTGCCGGTGCTTATTTCATCTGGCGCTCAACGGCGGGCTTGTCCAGCTCAAAGGCGTCGCACACCGCAACCAGCGCTTTTTGTGCCTGTTCCAGATCCACCAGGCAACTGATGCGAATCTCACTGGTGGTAATCGAATCGATATTGATCCGCTTATCGGCCAGCGCCTTGAACATCGTCTCGGCCACGCCGTAGTGTGACTGCATCCCGACGCCGACAATCGAAATCTCGGCCACATCTTCGCGCACCATCACCGACTGGCAGTGCACCTCGGTACGAATGTCGGCGATCGCCTGCCGGGCCACGTCCAGATCCTCGTGCAGGACGGTAAACGACAGGTTCGCCTTTTCGGGGCTGACCTCCGTTTGGATAATATCATTGACGCTGACCCGTTTGGCCGCCAGGTGCGCAAAAATCCTGGCCGCGTTGCCCGGCTTGTGGTCCACGCCGATCAGGGTAATTTTTGTCAGATCTTTTTGAATTGTCGCGCCGGAGACCAGAATGCTTTCCATTTCAGGTACCTCGTGAGTAATTAATGTTCCGGGAATATCGTTCACGCTGCTGCGCACATAGATGGGGACATCGTATTTCTTGCCGACCTCAATCGAGCGGCCGTGCATCACGCCGGCGCCGAGATTGGCCAGTTCCAGAATCTCGTCATAGCTGATGGTATCGATCTTGACAGCCTTTTGATACAGGCGCGGGTCGGCGGTGTAAATGCCGTCCACGTCGGTATAAATATCGCACCGCTCGGCGCCCAGCGCCGCGGCCAGGGCCACCGCGCTGGTGTCCGAGCCGCCGCGTCCGAGGGTGGTGATGTCGCCGACGGCGTTGACGCCCTGAAAGCCGGCGACTGCGACGATATAGCCGTCGTTGAGTTTTTCGCGGATGCGATCGGTGTTAATCTCGAGGATGCGCGCCTTGGAGTAGGCGTCATCGGTCTTGAATCCGGCCTGCTGGCCGGTAAAGCTGATCGCCTTTTGCCCCATCCCCCAAAGGGTGGTGGCCAACAGGGAAATGGTCTGCTGTTCGCCGGTGGTCAGCAGCATATCCATCTCGCGCCGCGGCGGCGCCAGATTCAGCTCTTTAGCATCGGCAATCAGCTCG
>PXAQ01000224.1 GCA_003567095.1 Phycisphaerae bacterium | reverse complement strand
GCTAAAGGGCGTAATCAAGGGCGATTTCATCGCAATGGTCCTGTTTGGGGCAGCGGGCACAATCGCTCCAGACCTTCATCGGCAGTGTCTGGCGATCCAGGCGTTTGAAGTCGAGCTTCTCGAAAAACCCCGGCTCCATCGTCAGCGTAAAGACGCGCTTGATGCCAAGCTGCCGGGCCTTGTCGATGCAGGCCTTGACCAGCTCGGTTCCGACCTTCTTGCCGAAATACCGCTGATCGACCGCCAGCGACTTGATCTCAGCCAAGTCCTCCCAGAGCACCTTCAGCGCACAGCAACCCACGATCTGCCCATCGTCCTGAGCGACTTTGAAGCTGTGAATCTGCTCATACAGCTCGGAGATCGGGCAGGACAGCATCCGGTCGTACTCGGAATAAAAACTGATCAACGCGTGCATCGCCTTGACATCGGCCACCACTGCCTGCCGCACATTCATTTGCATTCGACTCCAAAATCCTTATGATTACGCTATTTATCATACATTCTCTGCCCATTATAGCCCACATGGGCCGGCGAAACAACCCTTGTGTTGTTTTACGCAGAAAAGGGCCGCCGTGGCGCAAAATAAATCAAAACTTGCATGACCCACGGCACCTTTGGTAAGATGATCTGATAGTACAGTTTACGTTAAATGAAAACCGACATTAAGCACAATGATTTATGGGCACAAACCCGTTACGTGTACCCTTTGACACCATCGACGAGCCCCAAACCCTGCCCGCGCTGCTCGATGGCCTCAATACCGCACAAACCGTTGCCATCGATACCGAGGCCAACAGTTTCCACCATTTTCACCATAAAATCTGCCTGATTCAGTTGGCTATCCCCGGGCAGTGTTTCGTTGTCGATCCGCTGGCAGGCTTGGATTTGTCGCCGATGCTGGCGATTCTGGCGCGCAAGCGGCTGATCTTTCACGATGCCGGCTACGACCTGCGGCTGATGCTGGCGGACTTTGGCTTTCGCCCGGACGGTGAGATTTTCGATACGATGCTGGCCGCCCGCCTGATCGGGCTGGAAAATGTCAGTCTCTCAGCCCTGATGGAACAGATTCTCGGCCTGCGCATGTCCAAGCAAAACCAACGGGCCAACTGGGCCAAACGGCCGCTTCCGAGAACATTATTGGCCTATGCCGTTGAGGATATACGCCATCTGGACCGACTGGCCGAATACCTGGCCGACAAACTGCACGAGCTGGGGCGCACCGACTGGCATCGAGAATACTGCCGATGGACCATTGCCCAAAGCCAAATTGCCAAAACACCCGACGATCCGGAAAAGGTATGGCGGATCCGGGGCACATCGGCCCTGCCGCCGCGTCAACTGGCGTTTGTGCGGGCCATCTGGCACTGGCGCCAGCGCCAGGCCGAGCAGATGGACCTGTCGCCGTTTCGCGTCTTTCGCAACGATCAGATTCTGGACCTTGCGCGGTGGGCCGAGCGGCAAAAACGCATTGGCGCCGAGCCCCCGCCCCGCCTGCCGCGACACTGCAGGGGCAACCACCTGAAAACCCTTCTGGAGGCGTTGCAAGAGGCCGCTGAGCTTGCCCCCGACCAATGGCCGCACCCCCTGCCGCGCCAAACCAACAACAGGCCGTCTGCAGAGGTCATCGAAAAAACCGACCTGTTGCGCACCGAATGTCGCCGCATCGCCGAATCGCTGGGCTTGGAGCCGTCGCTGATTGCGTCACGCAAAAGCCTGCAGGCCGCGGTCAACACCGCTGCCGACACAGAGGAGAAACTCCTGAATATCGGGTGGATGCGCTGGCAGATTCGGCTGATTCTGCCGTCATTGCGCCACGTATTGGGTCGGTCTGCCGAGTAAGGGCAAAACGCATTTTTCTCTATTCGACCCGAAAAAACATAGACGCCCCGCCATTTTCGGTATAAAGTAACCGCTTATCAGTGAACGCAGCACGGCCACACTGACTGTGTTGCGATCAGTTCACCGTTTGACAATGATACGTGCGATGAAGACAGCCACATTCAACGCCAACTCGATACGCAGTCGCATCGGCCCGATATGCCGCTGGCTAGAGGTGCATCAGCCCGATGTGCTGGCGGTACAGGAAACCAAGGTAGCAGACGCAAATTTCCCGCTCGATGCGTTTGCCCCGACCGGCTATCACGTCATTTATCGCGGCCAGAAAGCGTACAACGGCGTGACGCTATTTACCCGGACAGAACCGACCCGGGTTCTCGACCGCCTGCCGGGCGATCCGCGCGATGAGGCGCGTTTTCTTCAGGCCGACTGCGGCCCGATCACCCTGGTCAATACCTATGTTCCGCAGGGTTTTGAGGTGGGATCGGAGAAATTTCAATACAAGCTCCAGTGGCTGGCCCTTCTCAGAGATCACTTGGCCTCGCAGATTCAACCCGACTCGACGCTGATCTGGATGGGCGACCTGAACGTGGCGCGCGACCCGATCGATGTGCATGACCCTGACCGGCTGTGGGGCAGCGTCTGTTTCTGCAAAGAGGTTCAAGAGGCGCTGGAGGCGATACTGGCCCTTGGGCTGACCGATTTGTTTCGTCTGCACCATCCAGACGAGGCGGGGTGTTATACCTTCTGGGACTATCGCATTCCGAACGGATTTAAGCGCAACCTGGGCTGGCGGCTGGACTATATCGCCGCAACCAAGGCCCTGGCCGGGCGCTGCCTGCGCTGCGACATCGACACCGCCCCGCGACAAGCCGAAAAACCCAGCGATCACACGTTTTTGTGGGCGGAATTTGAGATATGAGACGACCCCGGCGAAATCGTCGCTAACGGCTTGAATAATATTGTTTTTCGGATAAAATAGCTTTCAGGTCATTTAAGAACAAAACGATATAGATAGTAGTGCAGGATAACGTGACATTTGGATTCCCGCCGATTTCGGGAGTGTTTGATTCGTAATCAGGATGGTAAAAAAGATACATGGCCCCATCGACGATATCTTATGAGGCTTTCAAGACGCTGATGGCCGAGCGGTCAATGGCCTATCTGCGGGCGGCGCTGTTTGTGTCCAAACATCGGCACGACCGCCACATCCTGACCCGTCCGCTGGTGGGCGAGCTGCTCTCGCATTCGTCACAGATCGAGGAGCTGCTGGATTCCTACGGCGCCCGAAACAACTACCAGTGGGCAAATTTTCGCTTTTTCACCGCATCCATCAAACTGTTTTCCAATGTCAGCTATGAGCTTCTTCACATCCAGCATTCCCTGCCGCACTACCGCCTGCTGCCGGTGCAGAGGGATTTTGCCAACAGCGTCGATCGGACGCTTGGCATCACCGAACGGATTCTTCGCAAGGCCACACAGTACCTTGTCAGTGAGGCCAAGCGATTGAAGATGCCGCTGTCCGATATCCACATCAGCGATGATTTCTATGTTGAAAACCTCCCCCCCGGACGCCTTCCGCACGATCTGGCGACGCGCAGACCCGGAACCGTCTCCAAAACCGTATCGCTGCTGGCGACGGCGTTTTTAAATCTCGCCGCCGAAAGTAAACACGTCCTGCCCAAAACACAAATCCACCCCAGCTCGGCGATGTGCGGAATGTCCGGCCCGATCAGCGAAGAGCAGTTTCGTTCCCTGGAGCTTCGGTTTCACAACCTGCAGTCGCTGTACGATACGTATGTGTCGAT
>PXAQ01000115.1 GCA_003567095.1 Phycisphaerae bacterium | reverse complement strand
CTGGCGTTTCTGGTCGATGCCTATGACGAGGAAGAGGTCAAGGGCGAGATGCGCAATGTCCTGCGCTTTCACCCGCACCTGGCCCCGATCAAGGCGGCGGTATTCCCGCTGGTCAAAAAGGACGGCCTGCCGGAGATCGCAAAAAATCTGTATGACGACCTCAAGGGGCATTTCAACTGCTTCTATGACGAAAAGGGCGCCGTCGGACGCCGCTACCGCCGCCAGGACGAGGCCGGCACACCGTTTTGCCTGACCATCGACGGCCAGACCAAAGAAGACAACACCGTCACCGTCCGCGACCGCGACAGCATGGCCCAATCCCGCATCCCGCTGGATCAGGTCAAGAATTTCCTGCGCGAAAAACTGGATTTATAGGGCACATTGCCATTGCCGCTCCCGTTCGTCATGGACGCTAACATTCGTCATTGCCGCTACCTTCGTCGTTGCCGTAACCTTTTGTCATTTTCGTTACCTTTCGTCATTCCCGCGAAGGCGGGAATCCAGTCGCAGCGAGGAGACAGGATGGATATATGAGAGATAATTGCTGTTATGTTTATATTCTTGCAAGCAAGAAAAACGGCGTTCTCTATACCGGTGTGACCAGCAGCCTTCGGCGTCGAGTCTGCGAACATAAAACTGACCAAACAGAAGGGTTCACAAAAAAATATCATGTGCATAAACTGGTTTACTTCGAGCGATACGATAGCATTCATTCTGCAATTCGACGCGAAAAGCGAATCAAAAAGTGGAACCGTGATTGGAAAATTCGGCTGATCGAAGAAGCGAATCCGGAATGGAACGATTTGGCAGAAGGGATTTTGGGATGACCGTGGACAGTGAATGCGTAAAGCCAAATTGCCGCCCACCCTTCGTCATTCCCACTGCCCTTCGTCCTTGCCGCTACCTTCGTCCTTGCCGCTACCTTCGTCATTGCCGCTACCTTCGTCGTTGCCGTAACCTTTCGTCATTTTCGTTACCTTTCGCATTCCCGTTACCTTTCGTCATTCCCGCTACCTTTCGTCATTCCCGCGAAGGCGGGAATCCAGACCTCACGCATAGACAGAACGTAAGCAAAACGACACAGGTTGCGTCTGCTGAAACAAAAGAATATCGCACAAGGGTGTTTTGCGATAGGAATCGACAGGGTAGGCGTAAGATCGAGATTCCCGCCTTCGCGGGAATGACAAATAGAAGTGCGGCAATGACAATAAGAGACAAGAGAGTATCTGGTGAGTCTTGCAACTGCAAAACGCGTTAGGGCGGTCCTCTGGGTGGCCTTAAAGTGGCTGCTGTGGGGGCTGCGATGGCTGGCGGTCGGGGTCTTTGCCGTGATGTTTGCCGCCGGAGTGGTCGTTTCGCTGCCGTGGAAGGTGTTGGTCTGTCTGGCGGTGGTGCCGCTGGTGGGGACATTCGCGCCCAAACGCGCCCAGCCGTGGTGCTGGGCGGCGATGATAGCGATACCGATCTGGGCGGCGGTGTGGGTGCATCTGCCGCAGCAGGACTCCGGGCACTGGCGGACGTATCGATTTGACCGGACCTTTGCCCGCCTGCTTCAGGATCGCCGCATCGACGGCGCGCCGAACGCGGCGACGGTTTATCGGCAGGTGCTGGACGCATACGACGAGGACATTTTTTTGCCGAGCAGGTTTGGGGACGAGGCAATCTGGCAGACACTGGCCGATCCGTGGGGCACAGACGATTTCCCGGTCCTGGCCGAATGGCTCAGCCGGTTCCACGAGGGCTTTTTACTGCTGCAAAAAGCCGCCGCCATCGATCAGTGCCGCTTTCCGGTGGCCTCGGACATGCACAGCGTCCGGTCCCAGCTTCGCCGTCTCAACCAGCTCAAGGGCTGGCGACAACTGCTGACGCGCTCGGCCAACAGCGACCTGCAGGACGGGCGGCTGGATGCGGCGCTGGACAAAACACTGACCCTGCTCGGTATCGCCCGGCACCTGTACCAGCAGCAAACGCTGTTTGATCAGGCCACGGCCTTTGCGCTGGAGGTCAGCGCAGCGCGGCTGCTGCGGCGGTACATTCTCGAATACGCCGCCGACGCCGAACAAATGGAGCGGATCAGCGCCGCGATGGAGCGGCTGGAGCCGAACTGGCCCGATGCGTGGGATCAGATCGTCGAGCATGAAAAACTCATCGCCAAAAACACCGCCGCACTGCTCTATGAGATTAACGAACACGGCCAAACCCGCATCCACCGCAGCGCGATCCCGTCGATCGGGCAGGGGCTGGGCTATCCGATTCCGGCCGGGCTGGGTCAGGACAGGGTCGGGCGTACAGCGACGCTGGTGTTATGGCTCAGCATTCCGTTTACACCCCGAGGGGCCGAGCGGCTGATTGACCGGCGGTTTGAAAAAATTTCCGAACAGGCACAACGCGGCCGGCCGGCGCCGGTGATCGCCCTTCAGGACGCCTGGCAGCTCGGGCTCAATCCCATCTCGGCGATTGACTGGCTGGCACGTCAGCAGATGAGTTATTACGCCGCTCTGGACGGCCAGTATCAGCGGCATATCGCACAAAAACGGGTCACGGCCATCGCGGTCGAGCTGAGACGTTTCTATCTGCAGCACGGCCGGTGGCCGGAGCATTTAAAAATGCTGGCCGGGGAGCTGCCGCCTGAGACCTTTATCGATCCGGTCAGCGGCACAGCGTTTGCCTACGGCTTGGATGGAGACGACTTTTATCTGTACAGCCTCGGCCGCGACGGCATCGATGACGGCGGCCGGTTCGACCCGCGCCAGGGCTTGGATGATGTCGTATTCTGGCCGCTGGACCCAGATGATCTGCCGGAGCTGGAATCCGGTTAATCGAAATCGACAGTCAGGTCGCCGGTTTTGTATTGTTCATAAAAGCGGTGAAGCTGGGCCTCGAGGGTGCGGCCTTTGGACAGCGGGGGAATCTCATCCATGCTGAAGAAGCGCACATCGCTGGTTTCTTCGCTGGACTGCGGCGCCCCGCCGGTGATCTCGCACAGAAAGAACAGCTTATAGATGCTGAACAGATACGGCGGCGTATGGCCCTGGTTGTCGCGGTCATAGACGGCCAGCGGACGGATGACCCGCACCTCGTAGCCGCTTTCTTCCCGGAACTCACGCACGACGTTCTGAGCCGGCGTCAGACCCTGATCGCACCAGCCGCCCGGCAGCGTCCAGCCGCCGTCGGCGCGTTCCAGCACCAGCAGCACCTGGTCGTCGCGAAAGACCACACCGCGGCAGTCGACCTTCGGCGTCGGGTAGCCGCTGTCCTGCTGCAAGAGACCCAGCACGTCACCGCCCGGTGTGTCGGTATGACCGGCGACGATCTGCGCACAAATGGCCTCGATATCCTCGTGGCGCTTGAGCTCGTAGTCGTCTTTGGCAAAAAACTTGCCGGCCTGCGAAATAGTCTTCAACTGGCGGGCGATCGCAAACCAGTCCAGCGGTTTCGGGGTTTCTGTACGCTCGTTTTTCATAGCAGCCTCTCGCTGAATATCAACGTCACGGTGTTGTCCCTATAAATTACTCAAACTGACCGATAAACTACAACAATTTACCTTAACCGATGATGATTAAACATGTTGTAAGACATTCAAATCGTTCTTAAAAATGCTATCCGCCAAAGGCGGATTCCACAATTTTGACTTTTGCACTTTAATTTTTGACTTCTCAAACT
>PXAQ01000121.1 GCA_003567095.1 Phycisphaerae bacterium | reverse complement strand
CAGGCCGAAGACTGTGGCCCAGTCGATCTTGCTGTTGCGACGGTCGACCATACAGTCCGGGCCGTGGTTCATTTCCACCGCACAGAGCACATCGCCGATCTGAGCGGCAATCTGCATCTGCTGGGCCAGCTCGGCGATTTTTTCACAGAGCGCATTTGAGGTGCTGCTGCCGGTCAAAAATACCATCCGGTCGATGACGCCGCTGCCCGGCAGCTCCTCGTAGTACCGCACACAGGCGTCAATCTCGGCCAGCAGCCGCTGACCCATCGAATCGTTATCCAAATCCGCATAGCCGATGGCAATGACACGTGCAAACAGCAGTTTGTCGGCCCGGCAAATCACCACATTGGTATGGCGCGTCCCGACATCCAGCAGGATTGCGACGCGATCCTGTTCGTTTTGCCGACGGCAGAAAAAGGACGTGAAGCTCTGCATCATCGCCGCCGGCCAGATGCTGATGCCGACGACATTCAAGCCGGCCTTTTCATAGATGGCCAGATGACGGTTGACCGTTTCGCGTTCAGCGGCAATAACCAGCACCTCGGCGTCAGGACCTCTGGCTTCCGGCTGATCAACGACAATGTACTGCAGCAGCGCCTTGTCGGCCGGAAACGGCAGGCGTTTTTGAACTTTTGAAAAGGCGGCGCTGGCCAGGCGATCCAGCGATGCGCGGGAGATCTTGACCGGATCGATAAACAAATCATCAGACGGTAAGGCCGTTACGACGTCCTTGCCTTTGAATTTGGCGTTCTGCCAGATTTTCTTTATCTCGGCAGCAGCCCAGCGCTGCCAGGCGGCGCTGGAAACATCAATCGCTTCCGGCTTGGCGCCCAGTCCCGCCGAGACCAGATACGGTCCCTGTGCGTTCATGCCCAATTGCGCCATCCGCAGATACGTACTGCCCAAATCGACGCCGATCGGTAAAACACGTTTTTTATTCAAACTAAACATTATCCATTACGCTTTCTTTCAAAACCAACCCGGCACATTTATGCCGTTTCGGGCACCTGAGGCTCGTCTGTTTTGTCACCGGTTTTGTCGTCTGGAAAGCCGCCGAGCATTAGAACAGACAGAGTGTGCCTGCCAAAAAACGCACACGGCATGCGACCTTATATAATGTAACTAATGATTGCCGCCGCGCAAAACCGCCGACACCGCCGGGCAAGCGTTCGGAAAATGTCCGATAAAACCACAAAAGGATGTGCTGTAAAAAGCTTGTTGTTGATAGTCGACAAAAAGCACGTCAACAAAAAGGGGGTTTATCGCAGGCAGCGCAGGGCACATCTAAAGCGATCGTCATCCCATCGCGGCATAAAAAAAGTGAGTTGCGATTGCAATAAAAAAATTGGCCGGTCCGATAACCCATGGGGGCCGGGCGGTATTCAACAAGCCGGGCAGCGGATTTCCTAGAGGGGACAACGCTGGGCAAGGTCGACGCAAAACCGGTCGGTCATCCCGGCGATGTAATCGCAGACCGTACGCTGCAGACTTTCGGTGTCAATCAGACGGCGGTAATAGCCTGGCATGTGTTCGGGCTGACGGATCAGAGCGGCAAACAGCTTTTCAAGCCAGCGTTTGGCCTGTCCAGCGGCCGCGTGAAGCTCGGGATGGTGGTACATCCCATTTAGCAAAAACGACTCCAACTGGCACAACTGCCTCTCGGCCGGTTCGCTGAGGCGCACCAGCGCCGCATCGTGCCGGCATGCCTGCTGCCAGGTGGTAATGCCGGCCTCGGTCAGCACCGTGCGGCTGGTTTCAATCGCGTCGATGGCCAGCAGATCCAGGATGCCCTTTGCCAGCCGCGTGCGGCGCACGACAAAATCCTCAATGCGGTCGAGCCGGCAATGCGCATTAACCCGATCAAACACATCCAGCTCCTGAACCTGGTCGTATTCAATAAGCCTCGCCCGTATGCCGTCCTCCAAGTCGTGACAGTTGTAGGCGATGCGGTCGGCCAGGTCGGCGATTTGCCCTTCCACCGTCGGCTGGTCCGGCCAGCCGGCCTCGCCGGCCGGGTGGTCATACGGCGAGGTGTGTTTTCGCAGGCCCAGGCGGGTTTCATACATCAGATTCAGCCCCGCAAAGTCCGGGTACGGGTGCTCGATGACATCCACAATCCGAAGCGTCTGGCGATTGTGCTCAAAGCCGCCCCAAGGGGCCATCAGCTCATCCAGCACCGCTTCGCCGGCATGGCCAAACGGCGGATGTCCCAAGTCGTGCGCCAGGCAGATCGCCTCGGTCAGGCTTTCATTGGCGCCCAGGTTCCGTGCCAGCGTGCGGCCGATTTGCGCTACCTCGATGCTGTGTGTCAGGCGTGTTCGGTACTGATCATTCAGGCCGGTCGTAAAGACCTGCGTCTTGCCCTCCAGCCGTCGAAAGGCCGCGCAGTGAATGATGCGGTCACGGTCGCGGTCAAAGGGGTCGCGGTAGGGGTGCGCCGCTTCAGGATGCCGGCGGCTGAGGCTGTTGGCTTGGCTGACCGCAAAAGGAGCGTTTTGCATTGCCCTGTTACCCCGTTGGCGGCGCGTCGCCGAATTCCTCACGGCTGATGTCCACCAGCAGGGTGTACAGCTCGTCAAGGCCCTGGCTGATCACGTCGGTGTCACTGCAGACATGCATATAATTGGTGTCGCCGTCCCAGCGCGGCACCACGTGGATATGCACATGTCCGGGCAGTCCCGCCCCGGCGCATCGCCCGACATTGATGCCCACGTTAAACCCGTGCGGCCGTATCGCGGCAGTCAGGACGCGCTGGCATTTGCGGACCAAGCGCATCAGGGCCAGCAACTGCTCGTCCGTGGCCTCGTCCAAGTCCGCCACATGGCGCGTTGGCGCAATGAGCAGATGGCCGTTGTTGTACGGGAACTTGTTAAAGACCACGATGGCATGGTCGGTGCGCCACAAGACATGATTGTCGGCATCCTTTTCCGGTGCGGCCAGGTAATCACACAGAAAGCAGTCGCTTTTGCGGTCTATTTGCTGAATGTATTTAATGCGCCACGGCGCCCACAAATTGCTGCGCTGATGCGGTCCGGGTTCACTCATTTGAGCCGCTCAATCGAAATCGTCTGGTCAACATTCAACACCGGTTTGGACTCGCCCAGCGGCAGCCTGAAATCGGCGGTGACCCGCATGGCATAGTCCTGCCGGTCGGACTCAAGCATGCCGGTATCGATGTTAAAGACCTGTGTGCCGCCGCCTTCGATCGATTCGAACCGATACCTCCGCAGAAAGCCGAACAGCCCCCGCATCTGAAAGGCGCCTTCGTAAATCCGGGGAACGTCTCTGAGAAACTCCTCGGTCAGCTCATACGTGCTTGAAATGTGCGCAATGCGCTGATCGTCCTGTTCACGGATATGGTCCAGTGTAAATGTGGTCACGCGGGTCGGCGGGTTCGGCACCGGCGCCGGCCAGGGCAAGACCTGTCGCGCCTGCCAGCGTGAACCGGGCGACAACCCATCCAGCGGTGTGTCGATCGAGGCAATCGCATCCCACAGATGCCACTGCAGTGCGATAAAATCGCTGATCATGTCTTCATTCTTGACACGTCCGCCGCCGGTCCGTGTCTCTGCGAACGCCTTGTTCCCCAGCAGGCGAACGGCACGCCTGAAATCCGACATATCCTCGATTTGACCGGTGGGCCGCAGCGTGAGCGTAAACGGT
>PXAQ01000227.1 GCA_003567095.1 Phycisphaerae bacterium | reverse complement strand
GCCCCGGTGGGCAAAATGTCGTCCAGAACCGCCCCCAGCGAGGTGTCGTCGGCCTGCAGCGACAAATCCAGCAGACCGGACCCGCTGCCAAAGCTTTCAAGATTGGAATCGGCATCCAAGTCCTCGAGTTCATCCAAGTCCTCATCGGGCGCCTGCGTTTCGGCTTTGCTGTCCTCGGTCAGCTTATAGGCGTCATCGGTGCCGCTGAGCAGGTTGATGCCGATGCTGTCGACGCGCGTGTCATCGCTGGTTTCATCGCCCATCTGGCTCAGGCCGAAGCCGCCTTCGCTATCTTTTTCCTTTTTCTCTTTGTCTTTGTCTTTGGCCGTACCGCTGTCGGGCTCGTCCTCGTCCGGTTCCAGCGTGATTTCTCCGCTTTGCTCAACCGAAAGGTCCATATCCTCTTGCTCGCCTGTCAAATCAAGACCGATAATCTCCTCTGTCAGGGCATCGACATCCTCGACCTTGAAAACCGGCTTGCCGGAATCCATATATTGACGAAGTTTGCCTTCTTTGACCAGGGCCTGTACTTCTTTTTCGCTTTTCTGGAGTTTCTCCATCACGTCTTGCATGTTATAATAATTTGAAGCCATACTGATCTGTCCTGTAAAGTTACCGTTTGGGGGTAAGATCCATTTTGTTGATACCTGTTAATTTTTAGCACAAAACCGAATAATTTTTGCTTAAGATACATCCAAACTCCCATTATAACGCGTTGCCGGACGGATACAATTTTTTTTTAAAATTAACGCCCAGCTCCACAAGGCCGTTCGCATGGAAGAGACGAAAAAGAATTTATCGCCTCGGGCTCAAGCCCGCAGCGGGTCGCGTTCCGTGCTCTATGACCCGGCTAAGGCACTCGGGATGCCCGGCAGTGCAGCCCTTACGGCTTGGGCGACAGAGACCCTTTGTCAATCATACTTTTTTGCGTAAAATGTTTATAGAAAGATACTTATGTTTTCAATGGCGCACCTTTCCCCACACTATTCGATCGCCCGTCAAAGGAGACAAAGCTGCACCTAAAACCCATCCGTCGGGCCGTATGTGTGTGATTTTAGCGGTGCTTTTGTGTAGAGAAAGAGGGGAATTTGCGTTTTTTTTATGAAAAGCCTTGCAAATCGGCGTTAAGTTTTTATAATTATACGGCTTTGGTGTTTGTATGGAATGTGATAACCCGGCTGCGAGGCGGCCGCAATAGAACAATCGGGAGTTGATCGATGGCACGAGAATGTTATTATCTGGGCAAAAAGACCCGTGCGGGCCGCAGTTATGCGACGCGGGGTAAGGCGAAATACCTGGGCGGGGTCGGTAAGAAGACCACCGGCATCACCAAGCGGAAGTTCAAGGCCAACGTCCAGAAGGTCCGCGCGGTGGTGGACGGCAAGGTGTGCCGGATCCGCGTCTCGACCAAGGCGCTGAAGATGGGCTTGGTGACCAAGCCGCCGAAGCGCAATTATAAGCCCCAAGAGCAGGAGTAGGAGGGTATATTTCTACTGATCGCGATCGAGTTTTCCCGTTCATGCGCGGCTATGTCGTGTTGAGGTATTCAGTTACGGGTTTTCGCGCGGGAATTTTCTACCCTGAAGGGTATCAAATGTCAAATGCCAATTGTCAAATGTGACAGGTCAAACGGGAATTTGACGATGTGGCGTTTGGCCGCTGGTTGTCGTGCCGAGGTAGCTCAACGGTAGAGCACAGCTTTCGTAAAGCTGGGGTTGTGGGTTCGATTCCCATCCTCGGCTCTTTGTTTTTGAGTGCACCAGGACGGTTTGAGCAAAATTTATAGCAAAATCATATTTGCTTCCAATTCTATTTTCTGCTAACATTCACGGTGGCGTCAATAATGATGCTGCCGTCAAAAGTCGAAAAACCCCGAAACCAGAGACATTTTTACTCAATACCGCGCGATTTTTGTATGTGATTAAGACTTTTGGCGGACGCATCAATAAGCGGACGCATCAATAATAAGGGAGAACTATAAATGTCAAAATACACAGAAGTGACTCAGCATTCGTGGTCCAGTCGTCTCGGCGAATCTTTGCGGGGTATCATTGTTGGCCTTATTTTGGTGGTGGTCTCTTTTGCATTGCTGTTCTGGAATGAAGACCGTGCGGTTACTCGCCATCGCAGTTTGCAAGAGACAAGCCAGGCTGTTATTTCGGTAAGTTCTGACAGCATCGACCAGGAGCACTCTGGCAAATTAATACATCTTACAGGTAAAGCTGAGACAGATACTGTTTTGAACGATAATGTTTTCGGTATATCCGAAAATGCGATCAGGCTGCACCGCAATGTGGAAATGTATCAGTGGCGGCAGAGAACACAAACGACAGAAAGAAGAAAGACCGGTGGCGGATCTGAAAGAGTTAGGGAATATACCTATAATCGCGTTTGGTCTGATGAACCGATAGATTCGACAACTTTTGAAAGATACGATGAATACCAGAATCCCGGCTCTTTTCCCTATGAATCAAATAGACAAATCGCTGACAATGTCAGCTTGGGCGCTTTTACGTTGTCTCGTTCTTTGGCCGCAAGAGTTCCACTGACAACTTTGTCAATAGGGTCGGACACGCCCGCTCCTGATGGTATTGCTGAGAACGTGTCTTGGTGAACAGATTAAGATGAGGCAACGATGGAAAATTGCGGTGTTGATACTGATTGCGGCAGCAGTCGCGTTGCTGCTCTGGCAGATGCCCGACCTTCACGACCAGTTGACCTTAAGCAGCGTCCAGCAGCGCGCGCAAAACCTGAGACGACTGGTGCAGGACTATTATGTACAGGGAGTCATTGTGTTTATGGGCTTTTATGCGATCGTAAATCTCTGGTTTCCCGCGGCGGCGGTATTGGGACTGCTGGCCGGCTTTATGTTCGGAACGCTGCCGGGCATTGTGTATGTCCTGAGCGGGTCATTGATGAGCGCGCTGATGGCGTTCTGGATCAGTCGCAATTTCGCCGGCCAGTGGATTCAGCGCCGCTGGCACCGGCACCTGGAGCGGTTCAACCGGGAGCTGGCCAAACGCGGGCCCGAGTACATACTCATCATGCGGCTGATCCCGATGATGCCGTTTATTTTGATCAATTACCTGGCTGGCCTGACACCGATGCGCCTGCGTACCTATGTCTGGACGACGGCGCTGGGCTCGCTGCCGGGCATCTTTGTGCTGTGTTTTTCGGGTGACCGGCTGTTGACGATTACATCCGTCGATGATGTATTTACGCCTCAGACGATCGCCGCCATGCTTTTGCTGGCCGGGTTTGTGATTGTGACAATTGTGTTTAGAATTGTTTTGAAAAATCGAAGGGAGGTACAGAACGATGTCAGTCAGTAAAATGATCGAAGTCAGCGCAGAGTCTGTCGAAAGTTTTGACGACGCTATGAAAGAAGGGTTGAAAAGAACGGCCAAAAGTGTCGACAATATCACCTCTGCTCTGATTGAAAAGCAGTATGTCGCCGTGGAAGATGGCCGCATAAAAAATTATCATGTGGAGATGAAAGTGGAATTTGTCGTCAAAGGATAGCATTTTGAGAGGTACACTATGTGGTTAAAATGGCTACCGTGGAAGATCATCGCAGGGCGGTTGGCCCGCAGTCACGGGTTTACCGATCCGATCGCCATATTGTCACATGTTCGCCGCTTTTCTCAGCCGTCGGAGGTCAACGAGCCGATTGAACTGCTGCGTGCCGGGGTTGTG
>PXAQ01000026.1 GCA_003567095.1 Phycisphaerae bacterium | reverse complement strand
ATCTGAAGGACGCGGTCAATACGGTTTTGCAGGACCTCGAGTCCTTCGATAAATTCCAGTTCCATCGCCAGGTACGCCAGCAGCATATCCGTCGTATCCGGCTTGAGCAGGGCGGTCTTGACCCAGTCTTTTTGCGTACATAAGAGCATCTCGGCGCCGCACGCTTCGGCCTGCAGAATAAGGTCTTTGATGTCTTCTTGGGTGTATACATGATGATCGTTGAAAACGCACGAGCCGACAATATCCAAGCCGCTTTGCCGGACATGATCCAAAAACGCATCGGGATTGCCGATCCCGCAGAACACGAAGGCCCGTTTATCGCGCAGGGTGTCCAGCGGCAGCGTTTTTGCCCCGGCAGCGACGGCATGGGTGTGGCGATGCACGGCTTTGACGATTGGGACGGTCGGGGCCAGCCGCGCCAGCCGGGCCTCGAGCTGTTGCAGGGCTTCCGGGCCAACCTGATCGCAGCGCGTCAAAACGATCACATCGGCGCGTCGCAGGCCCGACACGGGTTCGCGCAGCAGGCCCGCCGGCAGGGTGCGCCCATAGCCGAACGGACAGGTCGCATCCAGCGTTAAGATATTCAAATCTCGCTTGAGCCGGCGATGCTGAAAACCGTCATCCAGCACCAGAATCTCGGCCCCGTTGCGTGATTGGGCTTTTTGCGCCCCGGCTACGCGGTCCGAATCGACCACCACCGAGGTCTCCGCACAGGCCTTGGCCAGCAGGGCCGGCTCATCGGAAAGCTGCAGCTTGTCTGTCTTATAGCCCCGCGTCAGTATCGCACAGCGCAGGGGTCTGCTTTCCAGATACCGGCACAGCCAGATGACCAGCGGCGTCTTGCCCGTGCCGCCGGTGGTGATATTGCCCACGCTGATGACCGGCACCGCAGCCGGGATGGACCTGAGCAGCCTGCCGCTGTATAAAATATTGCGTCCGCGGACGGCTGCGGCATACGGCAGGGAAGCGGCTCTGAGCAGGAGCCGAAGCCCCGTTGCTGCCGCGCCGGTATGGTGTCCCGAGATCAGTTGTCGAAACGTATTTTGATTCACGCAGACCATCCTTACAAGGCCCCCGGCAAAGCAGCCGTTATCGCCCGGCCTTGATGTGGGCAATAATCGCGTCGGCCATTTCCTGCGTGCCGACGGCGGTCGGGTCGTTGCGGTCGGGCTTCATATCATACGTCACCGACTTGCCTTTGGCGATGACCGCGGCGATGGCATGTTCCAGCCGGTCGGCCTCGTCGCTCATCTCCAAGTGCCGCAGCAGCAATACGCCGCTGAGGATCAGGGCGACCGGATTGACCTTGTTCAGTCCCTTGTACTTGGGCGCGCTGCCGTGAGTGGCCTCGAAGATCGCGCCGTCCTCGCCGATATTGGCGCCCGGGGCCATTCCCAGCCCGCCGACCAGCCCGGCGCACAAGTCGCTGACAATATCGCCGTACAGATTAGGCAGCACAATCACGTCATACAGCTCCGGTTTCTGAACAAGCTGCATACACATGTTATCGACAATGCGGTCTTCGAATTCGATATCCGTATAATCTTTGGCCACCTGGCGGCTGACCTCCAGCCACAGGCCGTCGGTGTACTTCATAATATTGGCCTTGTGCACCGAGGTGACTTTTTTGCGTCCCATCTTGCGGGCATAGTCAAAGGCGAATCGCACGATGCGCTCCGTGCCTTCGACCGAAATCGGCTTGATGCTGACCCCGGCGTTCGGGCCGATGGTACGGCTGCTGTGCGCATTGAGCCAGTCAATCAGTTCCAGTGCGTCAGCGGAGCCTTTTTCGTACTCGATGCCCGCATAGAGATCTTCGGTATTTTCCCGCACGACCACCAGATCGATATCGTCGTATTTGCTGCGCACGCCCTTATAGCTTTTGCACGGCCGGACACAGGCGTAGAGATGAAACAACTGCCGCAGGTGCACATTGACGCTGCGAAACCCCGTTCCCACCGGCGTGGTAATCGGCGCCTTAAGCGCGATGCCGTTGGCCTTGACCGATTCCAGCGTTGCCTCCGGCAGCGGCGTACCGGCCGTTTCCATCACATCCACGCCGGCCAGCTGCTCGTCCCATTCGATTGCCGCACCTGTGGCTTCGATACACCGCCGGGTCGCTTGTGCAATTTCCGGCCCGATTCCATCGCCTGTAATCAACGTCACGTTTGTCATCGCTTTGAATTCTCCTGTTTTGAGCAAAGTTATCGTATATCCACGCACGTCTGCAAAAGGGGTTATCTTAGCGTCGCACCGTGTGGGTGTCAACCCGCAAAAACATAATACAAGACATACCCAGCATGAAATAATCTACCAGCACGGCCGCGGCTTCAGTTTTGTCCTTGAATCCTGACCGTCACGGGCTACAATGCCCTTTTTATGTTCGAAAATCCGAGCTTGAAATATCTACGGAGGATACGCTTTTGGCAGAATCCCGGATGCCTGACTGCCTGCCGCTGACGCGCATTCAGCGCTTGATCGGCCGGTATATGCATCAATCCAAACAGACCAAGGCCAGCGCCTATCTGACCGTTCGAGCCGACCTGACGGAGCTGACCGCGATGCGCAGGGCCTATTGCAAAGCGGTCAAGGTCCGGGCCACGACGCAGGATTTTTTCATCTGTGCCATCGCCCGGGCCATTGCTGCCTATCCGCGAATGGCTTCGGCGTTCACCGACGAACACGAGGCGGTTGAAATCAGCGAGGAAATCGGCGTCGGCTTTGCCGTGGCCGCCCCCCAGGGTCTGGTGGTGCCCGTGGTCAAGGATGTGGAGCACAAGACCTTGCCGCAACTGGCCGCTGACAGCGAGGCGCTGCTCAAAAAAGCCCGCGCCAACAAACTGGAGCTGGACGATTTTGATGGAGCCAACATTGTGCTGACCGGATTGGGAATGTACGGCATCGAACGGTTTTATGCCATCAGCCCCCCCTCGGCGCTGGGAATCGTCTCCATCGGCACGATTGAAGAGGTCGTCGTACCCGGCGAACAGGGTTTTACGGTACGCAAACAAATGTATGTCTCGCTGGCCTTTGACCAATGCCTGGTTGATGAATTTTATGCGGCGGCGTTTTTGAAACACCTCGCCGATGCGCTGGAGGATCCCTGGTCATTGACAAACAACTGAAGGACGTAGACGAAACGCGCCGATTTTTTGAAAAATGTTCTTGACAAACCGTAAAAAGCGTTGACAATTGAAATTTGAATTTGAAATGCAAGTCGCCGATGTGCGACTTTACCCATAAAGACTGCTTCTTCGTTCATCCACGGAGCAGTCTTTTTTGTTTTCACAGGTTTTCAGAACGGTCATCGCTCCGGACCTGCGGGTCGGCGGTCAATGAAGACGGCTCGGCGCGTTGCTGGCCGGGGACCGTTCCGCTCAGCAGCCAGTCGGCCATTGCCCCATAGTCCAGCGCCCCGTTACACGTCGGTTCGTACTCAAAAATTGTCTTGCCGTAGCTGGGGGCCTCGGCCAGTTTGATGTTGCGGCGAATGTGCACGGGGATGATCGACGCCCGGGACCACGGCACATCGCTGTGTCGGGCGTTTTGCAGGAACCTGTCGATATCCTCAAGCACCTCGGCCGACAGACTCGTACGGCTGTCGTACATACACATCAAAATCGCCGTCACGTGCAGGGCGGGGTTGATGCGGGACTGGACCAGTTCAATGGTTTGCAGCAGGCGGCTGAATCCCTGCAGGGCCAGGAAATGCGGCT
>PXAQ01000170.1 GCA_003567095.1 Phycisphaerae bacterium | reverse complement strand
GCCGAGGACCAAAACGAAACGCTGTATGAAATCGAACTGTTTTTCCATGATCAGGGGTGATGCCGATGAAACGTAAACTGCCAATCTACCCGATCATTGCCGGTCTTGTCTGGGCTTTGTGCCTGGGGTATATCGTCCTGGGCCCGACACTGCTGGACGCCTCGCCGAGCATAACTCTCGAGCAGGCCCAGGCCGCGGTGCTGGAAAGCCAGGAAAAGCTGGCCTTCGCCCAAAGCGCCGGCAAAGAGAATACCAAACAACGACTGAACGAGCGTCTGGACGATACGATTGCGTCGCTGGACGCCTTCAGTTGCCCGGCCCAGGCTGAGTCGCAGCTGATCTTCCAGATCGGCCAACTGGCCCACGCGCTGGACCTGAAAAACTTCACCAGCCGTTTTCCCGGCAATGCCCCGGAAAACATTTTGGACAAAAGCGACCGGATGGCCGAGGGCTGGCTGACGGTGGAATTTGACGCCGATTATCTCAAAACCGTCGCCTTTGCCAACAGCCTCGAACGCCACGAGCCGGTGCTGTTTATCGAGTCGATGCACCTGCGCCGCAGGCCGGACAATGAACACGAGGCCTCCGTGCGCATGATGCTGTCCTATCTGATCCGCACCACAGAGACTCAAAAGGGCGTTGCGCAGGCCGGCGCGGAACAATAATAACACAATAGTTTAATGGAAAGCGAACCACTGTGCAGACCATTGCGATTACAAACCAGAAAGGCGGATGCGGCAAGACCACCACGGCGGTGAACCTGGCCGCTGCGCTGGCCCAGCAGGGACACCGCACGCTGCTGGTCGATCTGGACCCGCAGGGCCATGCGACGCTGGCGATGGGTCTGACGCCGGAAAACTGCGAGCGAACGATTCACGATGTCATCGTCGATCCCAAATCCGTCCGGATGGCCGACGTCTTGTATGTCACCCAGATCGACGGCCTGCATGCGGCGCCCAGCAATGTCTTGCTCAGCGGCGCCGAAGCGTTCCTGACAAAGCAATATGACCGCGAATATATCCTGCGCCAGCGCCTGGCGACGGTCCAGCATCGCTATGAGTACTGCATTATCGATTGTTCGCCGTCGCTGAGCCTGCTGACCCTCAACGCGGTGGTCGCCGCCACCGATGTGATCCTCCCGGTCCAGACCCATTATTACGCCATCGAGGGGCTGCGCCAGGTACTCGAGACGCTGGATGTGGTGCGCGAACGTTTCTCGCCGGCTCTTCACATCGCCGGCATCCTGCTGACACTGGCCGAGCGGCGCACCCAACTGTGCCGGGAAGTCGTCACGCAGATGCGCGAGTATTTCGGCGATCTGGTATTCCAGACGGTGATTCATCGCAGCATTCGCCTGGCCGAGGCCCCCGCCGACGGCCAGACGATAATGACATACGATCCTCAAAGTACGGGAGCACACGAATATTACCAGTTAGCCAACGAGATATGCCATGAGAAAATCAGGATTACACAAACAGGTTGCGTCCATATTTGAAGGTGTGCCCAAGCCCAATGACACGGCACCCCGATCCTTGGCACAGCGGTTGGCGGCGGATGACACATCGCCGGCCAATACGGACGAAAAGCGTTCGATGACGCCCGACCACACCGGGCAGCCCGTCGTTCAAAAGCGCCCGCGTCCGGCCCCGAAGGCCGCCGGCAAGGCCGAGACGAGCCTGCTCAAAAAGGGCACCGGCCAAAAGCCGGCCGCCAAGAGCCGTACCGCGCCCGACGATCCGGCCGCGCAGCGCCAGAAAAAAATGACCGTTCTGGTTGGCGTGCTCAGCGTGGTGTTTCTGGGCGTTCTGTTTATCTCGCTGGGCGGCGTTGGACAATCGCAGAGCAAGGCAAACGCTGGCAGCCAAACCGCCGACGAGGCGGCCGCCCCGACCGTGTCGCAATTTGACCCCGATGCGTGGGCCTTTCCGCAGCCGCTGCCGGCTCAGATGCGCGACCCCCTGGTGATCCCCACACCCACATTGACGATGGACCAGGCCGAGCCGGTCGAAAAAGCCCCGGAGCTGGTGATTCGCGGAATCGTCTACAGCGACAGCCAGCGGACGGCAATCATCGGCGACCAAATCGCCACCGAAGGCCAGACGCTGGCCGATGTTCGTATTGTCAAAATCTCCCGACACGGGGTCGAATTGGAACGCGACGGCAAGCGCTGGACTCAAGGCGTGGAATCCAAAGAGTAAGCAAACAAACATAAGCGAATTTAAGAGGATACACTATGAATACGCGAGCAAGAACCCGACGATTCATACTGTGCTGTGTCGCGGTCATACTGACCTGTCCGGCCTTGCAGGCAGAGGCCGTCGACGTCCTGACACCCGGCACAACACGCTCGGCCCGAATGACCCCCGTCCAGCAGCGGATGCAGCAGGTCGTCAGCGTGGATTTTCAGAGAACCAACATCGATGATGTGCTGATGGTCCTGGCCCGACAGGCAGAGATTGATATTATCAAAAGCCCCCGCGTGGAAGGCAGGGTCACGGCGGTCCTGAAGGATATCCCGCTTCACGAAGCCCTGGACAACATCCTCAGCGTCCACGGCTACGGCTATGTAGCCACCGATAATATGATCCGCGTGGTGCCTCAGGATGAAATTTTTGAAGTCCGGGAACGCCTGGTCAGCACCGTCTACCGGATCACCTATGCCGATGTGACCGAGGTCGAGCGCGCCCTTCGCAACTTCCTGTCCGACCAGGGCTCCATCTCCTCCAACGCCGGAACCGGCAACATCATCGTCACCGATGTCGAAAGCAAAATCAAAGCAATCGATTCGTTCATCGATGAAATCGACCGCATCACCCCGCAGATCCTTGTCGAGGCGAGGATCTATGACATCACCTCCACCGACAGCCTTGATCTTGGCGTCGAGTGGCAGATCGGTACGGCAACCAGTTACGGCCCCCCCGGTGACGGAACACTGGGCAACGATTACGAAAACCTTGGCAATGTGCTGCGCGATTCCAAAAGCAATCCCCATCTTATCGGCGCCCTGTCCGGCAGTACGAGCAATACAACCACCTCATCGCTGCTGCGCTACGGCATTCTCAACAGCAGTGTCAACATCGATGCAGTATTGCGAGCCGCACAGGAAGATATTCGCGCCAAACTGCTGGCTAATCCGCGCATTCTCGTGCTCGACAAACAGCAGGCCGAGATCAAGATCGTTGAGGAAATCCCCTATCAGGAATTGACCGAAACCGCCGGCGGCGGCCAAATCGGCACCACGCAGTTTCGCGATGTCGGTGTAATGCTGCGTGTCATCCCGAACCTGACCCGTGAAGGCCTGATCCGCCTTCACCTCAATCCCGAATTCAGTATCCGCACCGGGGAGGTGACACTGGGCGCGCAAAATCTGCCGCCCCAGCCGATTATTGCCAAACGCGAAACAGTCACCACTGCCCTCATCCAAGACGGTGAGACCGTCGTCATCGGCGGCCTGAAAAAACAGGATGCACGCCAGCGTGTCAATAAGATCCCGTTGCTCGGCGACCTGCCGCTGCTGGGAGGACTGTTCCGCTTCGAGGGCGAAAGCACCGTCAACAGTGAACTGGTTATCTTCATCACGCCGCGTATTATCGATGAGCCGGTGCTGACTGCCAATGAGATGCGCTATCTGCAGGAGACAGACGTCCCCTCACCGCGTTCACCACAGCCGCGCATCAAAAAACTCGAAGAATAAAACAACGGAGGGACACCTTAAGGCCTCGGCCCATT
>PXAQ01000007.1 GCA_003567095.1 Phycisphaerae bacterium | reverse complement strand
TGGTAAATCCGTAAAAAGTACAAATCGCCGTGTTTGTCGCTGGTAATCTTAAACGCCAGCGCCACAAACGGCTTTTTCGGATCGCACACCACGGCGACGGGCTTTTCCTTGTCACCGTTCTCCCAGCCGGTTATCGGCGGCATATCCAGCGGGGAGGGCAAATAATCCACCACCGCATCCATCAGCCGCCTGACACCAATGTTTCGCAGCGCCGAGCCAACCAGAACCGGCTGAATCTTGCCCGCAACGGTCCCCTTTCGAAGGGCGTTGCGAATCATCTCTTCAGATATCGGCTCATCGTGGATATAGGCGTCCATCAATGCCTCATCGAACTCGGCGGCCGATTCAATCATTTTATGACGCCACTGCTTAGCCTGCTCGACCAGCGCTTCGGGAATCTCGTGCTCCCAGAAATTCCCAGCCGTTTCAGTTTCGTGAAAATAGACCGCCTTTTGCGTGACCAGGTCCACCAACCCCTCAAACGTAGACTCCACGCCGATCGGAATCTGAATCGGCACCGGCTGAGCCACTAACTTGTTTCGGATATCGGCCACCGTCATCTCAAAATCGGCGCCGACCTTGTCCATTTTATTGACAAAGCACAGACAGGACAGTTTGTACTTCTGCCCCTGTCGCCAGACCGTCTCGCTCTGGGCCTGAACCCCTTCCGAGGCGTCAAAGGCCGCCACGGCGCCATCCAGCACGCGCAGCGAGCGCTCGACCTCGGCCGTGAAATCCACGTGACCGGGCGTGTCGATCAGATTGATATCAAAATCGCGCCACAGGCACTTGGTTGCCGCCGAGGTGATGGTAATGCCGCGCTCCTGTTCTTCCTGCATAAAGTCCATCACAGCCGTGCCGTCATGCACTTCGCCGATTTTATACGTTCGGCCGCTGAAATACAGGATCCGCTCCGAGACCGTCGTTTTGCCGGCGTCGATATGTGCCATGACCCCGATATTACGTACTTTTGTTAAATCACTTGCCATATATGCCTTATGCTATATCCAACTTATCGATAACTGAACAACGCTACACCAACCCCCTCCATGCAACATAACACTCGTATTAAAAAGAGTTAACTAATCCCTGCGCGACCGGGCGCCGCGCCAATAAAAAACTGCCACGGTTCTGTTTACAGAAAAACCGTGGCAGTGAAAAACGCGACTTACCAGGCAAAATGAGCAAAGGCCTTGTTGGCCTCAGCCATGCGATGCACGTTTTCACGCGTGGACATCGCCGAGCCTTCTTTGCGGTACGCATCCATCAATTCCGAGGCCAACCGGGTGCACATCGGCTTGCCCTTCTTGCCGCGAGAGGACGCCAATATCCAGCGAATTGCCAGCGATAACTGTCGCTTCGGACCAACCTGCATCGGTACCTGATAGTTCGACCCGCCCACACGCTTGCTGCGCACCTCAAGCATCGGCTTGACGTTATTGACCGCCGTTTCGAACACCTCGATGGGCGGAACATCCGTGATCTTCTTTTCGATCTCGGCCAGCGCATCATAGAAAACATTAGACGCGATGCTTTTTTTACCGTCCCACATCAGGCAATTGATAAACTTGGATGCCAGCTTGCTGCTATGCACCGGATC
This sequence comes from Phycisphaerae bacterium, assembly GCA_003567095.1. The sequence goes on along the minus strand of PXAQ01000007.1, from coordinate 2,135 downwards.
CGGTTTTAACTGTTCTTTCGACGCTGTAAATTTCTTGGCCATGCATTATACCTTATTATAAGGATACCCGTTTACGCTTTATTTCTGAGGCGTTTCGGCCCGGGGCCCAGTCCGCCTGATGATAGTTTATTTTCCCTTCTTCGCGCCGTACTTACTGCGTCCCTGCATCCGGCCGCCGACACCGCTGGTATCCAGGGTACCGCGGACGATGTGGTACCGCACGCCCGGCAGGTCGCGCACACGCCCGCCCCGGATGATCACCGTACTGTGTTCCTGCAGGTTGTGATCGATACCCGGAATATAGGCCGTCACTTCTTTCCCGTTGGTCAGACGCACACGAGCGATCTTACGCAGCGCCGAGTTGGGCTTTTTAGGCGTTTGGGTACGCACAATCAAACAGACGCCCCGCTTTTGCGGAGAGCCGCTGATGTCCGAAACGCGCTTTTTGGTCTTGCCTTTTCGGCCTTTGTTGACTAATTGATTTATAGTCGGCATACTTTCTCCAAAACTGTATATCTCTTAAAACCGTGTATTTCTTGCAAAAATCGCTATTCTTCCAGGCCCAATGCCGCCTTGACAGCCTTTTCTGCGGCCGCTTCGGCTTCTTTAACCTCACGCAAGTCTTCAAGCTGCTTGGGCAGCGGCGGCTCGGCCAAATGTTTGACACGCATATCCAGATACGGCTTAAATGCCGTACCCGCAGGAATCAAATGCCCTAGGATAACATTTTCCTTCAGGCCAACAAGATGATCTAATTTACCCGACAGCGAGGCCTCTGTCAACACTTTTGTTGTTTCCTGGAAACTGGCCGCCGAAATAAAGCTGTCCGACTGCAGCGAAGCCTTGGTAATGCCCAGAAGCAGTGTATTGGCCGTGGCCGGTCGCGGCTTTCGCCCCTTGGCCGGTGTGCCGCCAAGCATCTCTACTTTCTCGTTGGCCGCCTCAAGCTGCTCACGCGTGACCATTTGGCCAACCTGCAATTCCGTCTCACCAGCATCGGCAATCTTGAGATGCCCCTTGGACAGCTCCGCGTTGGACCTGCGAAATTCCTGCTTGTCCACCACTTCACCCGGTAAAAAGTCACTGTCGCCGATATTGTCGATCTCGACCTTGTTCATCATCTGCGACAAGACAATCTCTATATGCTTGTCGTTGATCGAAACGCTCTGGGCACGGTAAACGTTCTGAATTTCACGTAGCAGATACCGCTGCAGGGCCTCTTCGCCCTTGATCCGCAGAATATCGTGCGGCACCAGCGGCCCGTCGGTCAGGGCATCGCCGGCCTCAACGCGGTCGCCGGCGTGGAAATTCAGATGCCGGTCGCGCGGCACATGGTGTTCCTTTTCCATACCGCTTTCACTGCGGACGATAATAGTCATTTTGCCGCGGCGTTTGTCGGTTTTCAACTCCACCGTACCGGAAATCTCGGCCATCGCTGCCGGATCCTTGGGCTTGCGAGCCTCAAGAATCTCGGTCACACGCGGCAGACCACCGGTAATATCTTGCGTGCCGCCGCCGCCGCGCGGCAGCCGTGCAAGCAGCGCGCCGGCGGTAACGTCCTGTCCTTCGTCCACTTCGATACGCGCTTTGGCCGGCAGGTAGTGCACATCCAGAATCTTGCCCTGCTTGTCTTCTATGACAATCTGCGGATGCTTGTCGCCTTTGTGCTCGATGATGATCGGGCGACCCTTTTGGCCTTTGCGCTCTTCTTCGATGCGCATTGTTTCGCCCTCAACCACATCCATCATCCGCACAACACCGTTCAATTCCGCCAGAATCGGCACACGGTGCGTATCCCAGGAAAACAGTTGCTGGCCAGACTTGACCCGCACCCCGTCTGCCACCGCTACCATACCGCCATAGGGCACCTTAAAGCGCTCCAGCTCGCGGCCCTTGTCATCGACCAGCGCCAATTCACCGGTGCGCCGCAAGGCCACCAGGGACTTGCGTCCCTCAAACTCGGTTTCCACTACATTCAAGTCAATATACTTGACAATCCCGTCCCGCGGCGATTTGCGTTCATTTTCAATCAGCGACACCGAGGCGATTCCACCGGTGTGGAACGTCCGCATTGTCAACTGTGTACCCGGCTCGCCGATGGACTGGGCGCCGATGATACCGACCGCCATCCCTTC
>PXAQ01000270.1 GCA_003567095.1 Phycisphaerae bacterium | reverse complement strand
CCTCGGCCCAGCCGCCTTTGTCGCGGACAATGCGGCACAGGTAGGGGATGTAGTTGGTTTTGTAGGAATAGGCCAGAATCAGCGGGCTGTAGCGGGACTGGAAAGCGGCGGTCAGCGCATCGAAATTGCCCTCAAAGCGACCACGGTCGATCAGGTAAAAGGGGCTGCCGTATTGGGCGATCAGATTCTGTATATCAGGATAGTTCATCGTCTTATGAAACCACAGATTACACGGATTTTCACAGGTTATTTTTTGCCAGAGAAAAAAGGCTTCATTTTAAATTCTAAATTCTCAATTCTCTTTGCTTCCCATAAACTCATCGACCGTTGCATGGCCGTCCTTGGCGATGTCTTTGCGGGCGATGACCTGCCAGGCGGTCAGCAGCAGAATTTTGATGTCCAGCCAGAAGGACTGGTGATCGACATACCATACGTCATAGTCGAACTTCTGCTCCCAGGTCAGGTTGTTGCGGCCGTGGATTTGGGCCCAGCCGGTCAGGCCGGGCTTGACGGCGTGGCGGCGATTCTGCTCGGGAGTGTAGCGATCCAGGTACTTGACCATCAGCGGACGCGGGCCGACCAGGGACATATCGCCCTTCAGGACGTTGAGCAGCTCCGGCAGCTCATCCAGGCTGGTTGCGCGGAGCTTGAGGCCGAACGGCGTCAGCCGCTTGTCATCCGGCAGGATGTTGCCCTGGGCGTCGTGCGTTTGGGCGAGCATGGTGCGAAACTTGTACATGGTAAAGATGCTGCAATCCAGCCCGGGACGCTCCTGGCGAAACAGCACCGGCGCTCCCAGCTTGATACGCACCAGCAGCGCCACGACCAGCAGCACCGGCGACAAAACTATCAGTACCGCCAAAGCGACAATAAAATCAAACAAACGCTTGGTCATTATTTTGCCGCCTCTTCATCGATTTGCACCGTAAGATATAAGATACCTGCTGATCCCGGATCGTACCAGGCCTTGGTGAGCCGCTCATCGGCTAAACTTTTATCTGGCATACAGTACCTTCCCATGTTGCAGAATATTGACCTTAGCAAAGGTGAATGTGATAGAAGAACACATCGCTCTTTTGAGGCAATTATACCCTTTAGGGTAGAAAATTCCCACACGAAAACCCGTAACTGAATAACGCAACACGACATAGCCGCGCAGGAACGGGAAAACGCAATCGTGATCAGTATAATTAACGAATGGGGTGGATTCCGGTCTTTGGTTTATAATGTTATAGTCAGATAGGTGGTATCACAGTTTGCCTGTAGAGTACTTTTGCATGCAGCGGGGATCAGTAAGGTTTGTCCGGCGCTGAACTCAACGGGCCTGGAGTGCTCGGTGTCAATCTGGCCAGCACCGTCAATGGCAATCAGCACCTGCATGATGCCGGATTTGAGGTGCACCTTTTCGCCTGATGACACTTGGCTCTTATCGATCTTGAATTCACGAGCGTCCACCAGTCGACCGGAGATCGCAGGCGGTGTCGTGGGACAACCATTAAAACAAATACTTTCGAGGGCCTCTTCGATGTGCAGTTGACGCGCACGACCGGTTTGAGGATCGACACGATTCCAGTCAAAGACGCGGTAGGTGGTATCCGAGGGCTCCTGAATTTCAGCGATCACCAGCCCTTTACCAATCGCATGACACGTTCCGGACGGAAGAAAGTGGCACTGACCCGCCTTGACAGGGACGCGATTGAGCAGGTCGGCACAAGTCCCTTGGCGTACCGCCTGAGCAAAATCATCTCGTGTTGTGCCCGGCTTGAGCCCTTTGTAAATCACCGCATCCGGCTCGGCTGCGATAATGTACAAGCACTCGGTTTTCGGCTCGCCGGTACCCATCCGCCGGCAGGTCTCAGCATCCGGATGCACCTGAACGCTGAGTACGTCGTCTGCGTCAAGCAATTTGATCAGCAAAGGGAACGAACCGGAAAAATCGGGCCTCCCAACGATTTCAGCTCCGTATTGCTCCATAAGTGACTGAAGGGTGCGACCTTTCAGCGGCCCATTGAGAACAACCGATTGCGCGTTGGGAAGATCAGCCAATTCCCAACTCTCGCCGATGGGTACGCCCGCCGGCAGTGCTTTACCAAACAGGGTCTGGAGGCCTCGACCGCCCCAGATGCGCTCCTGAAAAAGCGGATTAAATGTCAGTGGGTAATCAATCATCACATTGATCATAATGCAAATATACCCTTCAGGGTAGAAAATTCCCGCGCGAAAGCCCGTCACTGAATACCGCAACACGACATAGCCGCGCAGGAACAGGACAACTCAATCGCAATCAGTATATCTGCGTCTGCCTACCAAAAATTCAAAGTATTCTTGAGAGGGCATAAAAATTACAGTTTTAGTTATCCTCGTCCAGGGCATGGATGCGGATGACGCCGTCGGCGCGGAGGTCGGAGGTGGCCATTTTCCGGCTGTCGGGCGAAAAGGCCACGCGGGCGACGACCATGTGGCCGCCGAAACGATGGGTGACCTGTCCGGTCTGGGCATTGATGGCATAAGCGACCGGCGCGATGGTGCCGCCCAGCAGGCGCCCATCGGGACTGAGCACGAGGTTGCGAACCGAGTAGTCATTGGTTACCGGGCGGGTCTCGCCGGGCTGAAGCAGTGAGACGTTGCTTTGAAGCTCGCCGTCCTCGGCGTCGATAATCAGCAGGTTGCCCTCAAGATCACCGGCCCAGACGGTTTGCCCGTCCGGCGAGATGGCGACGGTTGTCAACTCAACGACATCCTCCCAGAGATGGTCCCACAGCGTCTGGCCGGTGTCCACATTGACCGCCAGTAGCCGCGCCCGCCCCTGGTCGCCGCCGCCGGCGATGAGCACATGCGTATCCGAGACGGCAAAATCACGCAGCGTCTGCGAGCGGTCCTCAAGTGTCGTCACCACGGCCGGACGCAGGATTTCGGCGCCAAGGTCCACCAGCACAAACTCATAGACAATCTGCCCATCCTGCTCGGGGTTGCGGCGAATCAGCGTCGGTGCCTGGCGATTGGAGGCGTTGCGAAGGTGGATGTCCTGGTCGCTTTGCCCGATCGTCAGGTCGCTGATGCGCTGCTCGGCGTCAATGTCATAGACCGACAGAACAGACCGGTCGCCCATGCGGGCTAATGCGGCCAAGCGTCCATCGGTCAGCGGGATTGCCCGTCCGGACCCGACTGAAAAGTCGGCTTGGCGCTGGTCGTGCTCGTCCCAGCTCCACACGCACGCTCGACCGTCCTGAAAGACCGCCGTGAGCTGACGGTCAACGGTGAAAATCGACCCGATGCCCGTGTTGCCCGGCACCGACAGCGTCGGGACGCGCGGGCGAATCAAACGCACGCCGAACAACACAAACCCGACCAGCAGGGTGGCCAGCAGGAAAAATACAAACGGTTTACTGTTGGATGATGCCATGGGTTACTCCCGGCTAAAAAATCAAAGTTCAAATCTTAAACGCACACTCCAAACGCCAATGATCCAATCCCAAAAAATCATTTGCGACAGTATAGACAACCGCTGCCGCAACCGCTATAATACCGCTTTACGTAACCGATTGGAAGGCTGACATCTATGCTATTTGAGCATTTTATTGGTCCCCACAGGCCGCTGGGCTGGACCTTTCGATTCTGGCCGGTGCTGGTTAGCGCGTGGGTCTTTGCGCTGGCGACGACATGGCTTTGCAAAAAAGTCGCAATCCGGCTGGGCATTGTCGACAGACCGGACGCCCACGTCAAAACGCACAAAGAACCGG
>PXAQ01000035.1 GCA_003567095.1 Phycisphaerae bacterium | reverse complement strand
GAAGCGCACGAGTGTATGGCGATTGCGATGAATCGGCTCGGCGCGATGAGCAACACCGGCGAAGGCGGCGAGGACGCGGCGCGTTACGTGCTCGAGGCCAACGGCGATTCCAAAAACAGCGCCATCAAGCAGATCGCCAGCGGCCGTTTTGGCGTCACGATCAATTATCTGGCCCACGCCCGGGAAATTCAGATTAAGATGGCCCAAGGCGCCAAGCCCGGCGAAGGCGGCCAGCTTCCCGGCAAGAAAGTCACCGAGGAAATCGCCCGGTTGCGGCATTCGACGCCCGGGGTGACCCTGATCTCGCCGCCGCCGCATCACGATATTTATTCGATTGAGGATTTGGCCCAGTTGATTTACGATCTTAAGTGCAGCAATCCCGACGCCAAGGTCTCGGTCAAGCTGGTCTCCGAGGTTGGCGTCGGCACGATTGCCGCAGGCGTGGCCAAGGGCAACGCCGATGAGGTGCTCATCAGCGGTCACGACGGCGGCACGGGTGCCAGTCCGCTGTCGTCGATCAAGCATGCCGGCTGTCCGTGGGAAATCGGGCTGGCCGAGACCCAGCAGGTACTGGTGATGAACAACCTGCGCAATCGGATTCGCGTTCAGACCGACGGGCAGCTTCGCACGGGGCGCGATATCGCCGTCGCGGCCCTGTTGGGCGCCGAGCAGTACGGGTTCGGCACCGGCATTCTGGTGACGATGGGCTGTACGCTGCTGCGCAAGTGCCACGAGGGGGCATGCACCTATGGCATCGCCACGCAAGACCCCGAGCTGCGCGAACGGTTTGCCGGCAAGCCCGAATACATCGAGCGCTACCTGCTCTTTGTCGCCGAAGAAATGCGCACGATCATGGCCGAGCTGGGTTTTCGCACGGTCAACGAGATGGTCGGGCGATCGGATCGACTCTCGATGCGCAAGGCTGTTGCGCATTACAAGGCCGAAGGACTTGATTTTTCGGCGTTCTTCGATCTGCCCGTTTCAACCGACCCCACACAGCGCCACTGCTGCGCGGCCCAGGCCAAACGGCTGGACGACCATCCGGACTGGCAGATCATCAAACACGCTCAGCAGGCCATTGACAACGGAAAGCCTGTCGCTTTTGAGATGCCGATCAAGAATACCGACCGAACGGTGGGCGCGATTTTGAGCAACCGCATTGCCCGGAAATACGGCGAAGAGGGATTGCCCGACGAGACGATTCGCATCGCGTTTAGCGGCTCGGCAGGCCAGAGCTTCGGCGCGTTTTTGTCTCACGGGGTCACGCTGCACCTGGTCGGCGACAGCAACGACTATCTCGGCAAGGGTCTCAGCGGCGGGCGCATTATCGTCGAAACCCCGCCCGGCTCGGTGTTTATGCCGCATGAAAACATCATTGTCGGCAATACCCTGCTGTACGGCGCCACACGCGGCGAGGTGTTTATCAACGGCATGGCCGGGGAGCGGTTTTGCGTGCGCAACAGCGGCGCAACGGCCGTCGTCGAGGGTGTCGGCGATCACGGCTGCGAATACATGACCGGCGGGCTGGTGGTGGTGCTCGGCAAGACCGGCTGCAACTTCGCCGCCGGGATGAGCGGGGGTATCGCCTATGTCCTGGACGAAATGCAGTTGTTTGACACATTGTGCAACCTGGATATGGTCGATCTGGAAAGTGTCTGGAGGCAGGAGGACAAGGACCTGTTGTATGCATTGATTCAAACGCACGAACGCTTGACGCGCAGCAGCCGCGCCCGGCGCATCCTCAGCGCCTGGCAGGACTCGGTCAGTCGATTTGTCAAGGTCATACCGATTGATTATCGCAAGGCCCTGGAGAGGATGCGGCAGGCCGATGCGCGCGACACCGAAACCACCCCTGCGACCGAGGAGGTGTTCCATGGCTAAGACCAAAGGTTTTATTGAATATAGACGGCAAAATGTCAGCTATCGCCCCGTTGAGCAGCGCGTCGGCGATTTTCAGGAAATCGAAATCCCGCTGACCCCCGAGGCGATCGCTCAGCAGGCGGGGCGCTGCGCCGATTGCGGGATCCCGTTTTGCCACAGCACGTTCGGCTGCCCGGTGGCCAATCGCATCCCGGAATTCAACGATATGGTGTACATGGGCCAGTGGCGTCAGGCCTGCGAGAACCTGCATTCGACGAATAATTTCCCGGAGATCACTGGACGGGTCTGCCCGGCGCCCTGCGAGACGGCCTGCACGCTGGCGGTCAACGATGAGCCGGTGCTGATTCGCCATATCGAATTTCAGATTGTCGAGCGCGGATTTGCCGAGGGCTGGATTGTGCCGCATAAACCGGCCAAGCAGACCGGCAAGCGCATCGCGGTGGTCGGCTCGGGTCCGGCCGGCTTGGCTGCGGCCCAGCAGTTGGCCCGCCAAGGCCACAGCGTGACGGTCTTTGAGCGGGATGAGCGTCCCGGCGGGCTGCTGCGGTACGGTATTCCCGATTTCAAGCTGGAAAAGTCCGTTATTGACCGACGTTTGCTGCAGATGGCCATCGAGGGCGTGGAGTTTCAAACCGGCGTCGATGTCGGTCAGGATATTTCCGCCGGGTACCTGTCTAAGCGATACGACGCGATCTGCTTGACGACCGGGGCCTGGCAGCCGCGCGATCTGCCCGTGCCGGGGCGCGGGTTTGAGAACATCGTCTTTGCGATGGATTTTCTCAAACGGCAAAATCAACTTATTTCCGGCGAAGCGCCCGAGGCAAGTTCATACTTGAACGCACGCGGCAAGCATGTTATTGTTATCGGCGGCGGCGATACCGGAAGCGACTGCGTGGGAACCTCGCGTAGACAAGGCGCTACGTCCGTGACACAGCTTGAGATCCTGCCCACACCGCCGGATGTCCGGCCGCCCGATACGCCCTGGCCGATGTGGCCGCGGACGATGCGCACCAGCTCGAGCCACCAGGAAGGCTGTAAGCGGATGTGGGGCGTGATGACCACGCGATTTTCCGGGGCCGAAACCCGAGTCAGTCAACTGCACGGTGTGCAGGTCGAATGGGTCAAAAAGAAAGACCAATGGAAAATTGTCGAATCGCCGGGCACGGAGTTTACCCTACCGGCGGATCTGGTACTGCTGGCGATGGGATTTTTGCATGTGGAGCACGGCCCGCTCGTGACGGATCTGGGCCTGGAACTGGACGATCGCGGCAATATCAAGGTCAGCGATTATCAAAGCAGTAACCCCAAAGTGTTCTCGGCAGGCGACGCGGTGCTGGGCGCATCGCTGGTAGTGCGGGCCATCGACGGCGGACGCAACGCTGCCGAGGCGATCCATCGCTGGCTGTCGCGATAAAAACGAAACGCAGAATGCAAATATTGCCGTGCGTTTAATACACGCAAAGAGTTATACGAATAAGCAGCAGCGCCGTGTTGCAGGTTGAAAGGATTCCGTAGACATCAGGGGTTTGACATATGCCGAAGCGCAAGGACATAAAAAAGATTTTGATTGTCGGGTCGGGGCCGATTGTGATCGGTCAGGGCTGTGAGTTTGACTATTCCGGTGCGCAGGCGTGTAAGGCGCTGAAGCGCGAGGGGTACAAGGTCGTGCTGGTCAACAGCAACCCGGCCACGATCATGACCGATCCGGAGCTGGCCGATCGGACGTACATCGAGCCGATTACCCCGGAGGCGGTCGAGGCGATTATCCGCAAGGAGCGGCCGGACAGTCTCTTGCCGACACTGGGCGGCCAGACGGGGCTCAATACCGCGGTAGCGCTGGCCGAAAGCGGCGTGCTGAAGAAGT
>PXAQ01000181.1 GCA_003567095.1 Phycisphaerae bacterium | reverse complement strand
GCAACCACTAAACACATCACCATCATCATTGTCATTAAATTTTTCATTTTAATACCTCCACAATGTAAAATTTATCTATTTTGCGTGTTCAACCAGCTTGAACACCTCATAAAAAAACCACTTCACACACACACTTACACCCTACAGACATTTTCTTTCATATATCACCCTTTCTATTAGTGAACGTTAGCAATTTTTAGTCCTATGAAAAACGGTACAAATAAAAATGGCCTGCCGATGAAAAGGGTATAGAACACCTTATTTCATGGAGGCCGTTATGAGTACAACTGCTCTTATCTCGGCATGGGACGCCTTCCACCGATTGTTTGGCAAATTCCGCTGGCAGCCGGCCGAGCTGTGGAAACGTCTGGCACAGCGGCTGATCGGCCTCTTCTATCCGTCCGGTAGGGTCTGGCTGGATTTGGGCGATAACGCCTTCCATCACACCGGCAAAAAGATCGACGGTGCGGCCTGGTGGCGGGAGGCGGTCCGGTCGACGGCCGCCAAGGTCGTCCATTGCTGGGGGGTGAATCGGGTGGTCCTGAAGCCGCGGGTCAACTTGTAGTTTCCAATCCTGCCGTGGTGCACGACCTGGACGAACCCCAGTTTTCAAGATGCGCTGGCCGCCCTGCGACGGGTGTTGCGGCGAAAACGAATTACAACCCTATTCGGCAAACATACCGTACCCGCATGAATTATAGAGTTCCTGATCAATGCCGTAGCAACGGCAGCATAATCAGTCATCTAAAGTGCAAAAGTTCACTCACACACACTTACACACTAAAGACATATTCTTTCATCCATCACCATTTCCATTAGAACCACTTGCAAAAACATCTGAAACGCGACAGAACAGCCCTGTCGCTGATTTTGCTTAAACGGAACAATCCATTTGACAACATAGCAAAAAACCCGCCGCCTGTCAAGCATAAAATTCTTTTTTTTGTGATGGCCAGAAAACATCGAACCCGCCTTAAACGAATACAATGTTCCCTGCCCATCCCATTTCCTCTAAAAATACCTCTTGACAAACAAAGGTTTTTCGTGTATATAATTTATTAATAATGACTTATGTCATTTCAGGGCGTTTAGCTCAGTTGGCTAGAGCACCAGCTCGACAAGCTGGGGGTCACTGGTTCAAGTCCAGTAACGCCCAATGTTTTAAGTTACGCTGAAATCGGAAGTTACGATTAGCTGCATACGTGTGGAGCGGCCGTAACCTTGCTTCAAAAACCGGTAGTACTACCGCTTTAGAGAAAGGATTTCGACCGTGAAAACACAAGAAACCGCATTATCAGGCCAAAAACAAGCATCAAGCACGCGCGAACGGTAATAGCGAGCGTTATCCACAATCATATAAATCACCTTCGCATCCGGATGCTTGGCTTGGATTTTCAAGCATAAATCCAAGGTCGCATCGGGGCTATAGGATGCCGGCAGCGCATGGCGGCACATATTGTGCAGGCAGGAAAAGAGACCGGCAGTGGAACATACGGCGGTGATTCTATTGCATTGCAATCACGATGAGGTTACGGCAAGAGGTGCGTGTGAAGTCAAACCATCAGGACATGACGGAGATAACGGTGACAGCGATATCGGATAAACGTTTGGCTGTCGAGCGCCAGAACCGCAAGCACGCTGTACGGCGGGGGCGGCTGTGGTGGCTGCGCTGGGAAAACCTGTCCTTTATGGAGCCGGTGCTGGCGGCCTCGCTGAAGCTGTGCGGCCTGTACAAACGCGGCTTTGACAATGTCCTGAATGTTAAGCTCACCCGACAGGAATTGCCCCTAAAGCGGCTGCCGAAGGCGTTTGACGGGTTTCGGATGCTGTGGATTTCCGACCTTCACTTTGACGGCATCGACGGGCTGATGGAAAACGTGCTGGCCTCGGCCGTAAACGTCAAGCGTGATATTGTCGTCCTGGGCGGCGACTTCTGTTTCGACCACCACATGACCGATCGGGCCGCCCGGCGGACCGAGCAGCTCGCCCGCACGCTAAGCGAACACAGCCCCGTCTATGCCATCTTCGGCAATCACGATTACACCCCGCTGGCCGAGATATTGCGCCGCTGCGGTGTGACCTTACTGCTCAATGAAAACACCGCCATCGAGCGCAACGGCCAGGCCCTGCAACTGATCGGCGTGGACGACTGCCACTACTTCAAAGCCCACGATCTCGAGCTGGCCATGCAGGGACTGGATAAGGACGACTGCAAGATCCTGCTGTCCCATTCGCCGGAGCTGTACGCCCGGGCCGCCGAGCGGGGAATCGACCTGTGCTTGTCCGGCCATACCCACGGCGGGCAAATCTGCCTGCCCGGCGGCACAGCGGTCATCTATTCGGCCGCGACCCCGCGCAAATGCATCCGCGGCCTGTGGACACACGAACACATGACCGGCTACACCAGCGCCGGCGCCGGCGCCTCCGGCGTGCCCGTTCGATTCAACTGCCCCGGCGAAATCAACCTTTTTCTGCTTCGCAAACAATGACCGCAAAATGGTGACAGATTGAGGCGGCACTCAGAAATCGCCATCGAAGATGGCTTTAGTGATGTCGTTGATGGCAGTGCGGGTCGCGGGGTTGCCGCCCTGGGTAAGGATGGCAAAGAGGATATCGCCGCGCGGTGTCCGGCAGATGCCGGAAAATGAACGTACCCCGGAAATAAAGCCGGTTTTGCCGTGGATGTTGCCGCGATAGGGCTCTTGCCGGAAAAACCGTGAAATGGTGCCGTCATTGCCGGCCTCGGCCAGTGTTTCAAAATAGCGCTGTGCGTACGGCTGGCGGCTCATATCCTGCAAGACCGCGACAAGGGCTTTGCAGGACAGGCGGTTGTTGCGGCTCAGGCCGCCGCCGTCATCCAGCTCAAATTGCGTATCGTCGATCCCCAGCCCGTTAAGATATCGGCCCGTCAGTTCCAGGCCGTGTTCCCACTGGCCGTTGATGCGTCCCTGGGTGTTCTCGGCGGAAATCGTCTTAATCAAACTCTCTGCAGCCAGCCCCAGGCTGTCTTTGTTGCACCGGTCCAGCACATCCCAAATGGAGTTGGAAAAGGTATGCAGCACGGTCAACTCCGGACGATGCCTCACATATTTTTTGACGATTTTGCCGCGGATGTCGATATCGGCCGCTCGAAGATGACGAGCCAACAGGTTGGCAAACAACCCCGCCGGCTGCTCGACGGCGAGGTCAAAGCCCGCCGCCTGGTTGAGATTGCCGCGCACCGACAGCCGATTCGGCGTGGTGGTGCGGTATCCGCCTATCGCGCTGTTGCCGCTGCCGACCAATCGAATCTGATTGATCAGCGTCAGGTAATCGTTGTCCGGGTCCATTTGCAAGAGCGCCCGGCCATCCTCGCGCCGTGCCGTGATCCGCACGACATTACAGTTGTAGTTCAGGCCGCTGACCTCGCAGGCGTACCATCGATTAAGCTGCTCCGGCGGCCAGGATGGATGCACACGATTCAGATCAAAGAAAAAGCTGTCAATAATAATATCTTCGACTTGCCGGATGCCCTGATCGCTGAGTACTTGAACAATCTCCCGAAACACCCAGTCCCGGTTGCGGCCGTAGAGCCGGTCAACCTGCCCGTCGCCCAGCACTGGGTCGCCGCCGCCGATGATCACCAGGCTATCGCCCAGCAACGCGACCTGAGTTTCATAGGTGTACTCCGGTCCGAGATAGTGCAGGGCCGCCGCCGAGGCGACCACCTTCATATTGGAGGCAGGAATCATCGGCCGCTCGGCGTTGCGGCTGT
>PXAQ01000185.1 GCA_003567095.1 Phycisphaerae bacterium | reverse complement strand
TATTCGGCTGCTCGGCCGCGGTCTTGGCGTCCGAAATCTCACCCATCGGCGAACTGGGAGTGATCGGGTAGATGGCGATAACCTCGTTGGTGGCGTGCGCCACATGCGCAACGGCCGAATTTCCGTCAATTGTTACCATTTTACGTTTCATACATGCAACTCCGTTTCAATTAAACAAAGATTTTTCAATACTGATTTGTGCCGATAAGCCATAATCAGCATCCTTGGACACAAAGAGGGGTTACTATAGCACAAATGCCGCAGGCAGGCAAAACTTTTTCGCCCGGCCAAAAAAAGACATTCATTTCCACAATGCACGCGTACTATCCAAAGCGTCGTTTTTCCAGCTCGTGCAGGCGTTTCCACGCGCCGCGGGCAAAGAAAATCCCCAGCCCAAGCGACCTGACCGCCCAATCCGTGGCCGTGGCGATCCAGACCCCCGGCAGACCCAGCCCCAGGATGTGTGCCAGCAGAAAGGTCCCCCCCAGCCGAAAAATCAGCGTACTGAGGGTGCTGACAATCAGCGGCGACCGCGTATCGCCGGCGCCCCGCAAGGCCCCCATAATAATGAACGTCCAGGCCATAAACAGAAATTCCGCCGCGGAAATACGAATCGCCACCCCGGCGGCGGCAATCACCGGCTCGGTCGCGCCGAACAGCGTCACAATCGACGGACCAAACACAATAAACACTATCCCCAAGAACCCCATTACGAGGCCGGAGATCACCATCATCCGTTTCACGGCGATTTCGGCAATGTGCTCCAGGCGGGCCCCGACGGACTGGCCGACGAGGGTCGTTGTCGCCACACCCATCGCCCAAGCGGGCATAAACGCCAGCGATTCAATCTGCAGGGTAATCTGGTGGGCCGCCAAAAGCGTCGTGCCCAGACCGGCCACAAGCCGCATAAACAACAGATACACAAAGGAATTGAAAAAACGCTCAATCAGTATCGGCCAGGCCAGCCGCCACAGGCGCGCCAGCACACTGCGATGAAACGCGACCAGATTGTTCAGCGGCACACCCACGCCACGCCGGTGCAGAAAATAGCCGCCCGAAAACGCAAAGCCCACCAGCCGGGCAATGACCGTCCCCCACGCCACGCCGTAAACCCCCATCGCAGGCAGTCCGAGCAAGCCAAAGGCCAGCGAAGCGCTGCAAATCACATTGACGACATTCATCAGGCCGGTAATCAGCATCGGTGTGTGGGTATTTCCCGTGCCGCGGATAATCGCGTTGGAGACCATCATCGGATAGCCGCAAAAACCGCTCAGCAGCAATATACGCAGATATCGCGCCCCGATAGGCGCCACCTCCGGATCGGCGCCCAAAAGCCGCATTGCCGTATCCGCCAGTGGATAGGCTACAAAATAAGCCACAACCGCCAGCCCCAGTGCTAGGCCAAGCGTCGTGCCCGCGCAGCGTCGTGCCGCCGCGAAATCCAGCTCACCCCAACTGCGCGATACGATGGAGTTGGACGCCGCAGCGCAGGCAATAAACGGAGCATTCATCAAAAACATCAGCAGTCCCCCCAGCGCCGCGGCCGCCAGCATCCGCTCATCGCGCAGCCAGCCGGTCACGAGCGTATCGGCGACAAAAACCATCGTAAAAAGAAGGTTTTCCGCCACCGCCGGCCATGTCAACCGCCACAGCGTGCCGTTAAGCGTACGCAAACGCAGATCCAGCCGGCGCCCTCCGCCCGGAGCAGAGCCTTGCGATGGTGTCTCATTTTGGCGATTTGTTCTATTCATTACAGGCAATTAAACTGATCATGATTGAGTTTTCCCGTTCCTGCGCGCTATGTCGTGTTGCGTTATTCGGTTATGGGTTTTCGCGCGAAAATTTGTACCCTAAAAGTCTATAAATTTGTCAGTTGACCAAAATTCGGCAGTTGATCCACCCATAACAAGGCGCCCGCAGGTGAGCCGGCGGCTCTTTGGTATTCAATGTGCCCCCGTTTTTCGGGAGATTTGCTGCTCTGACCCTTCCATCAGGCGTTTGATGTTTTCGGCGTGGCGGGCGACGACCAGCACGGCCATCAGCACGGCCAGCACCAGCAGCGGCCAAAGCCGGGCAAGCTGCCACTGCTCAAAGATCATCGTCATCACGCCAAATACAATCGGAAAGCTGATCGCGGCGATCATCGATGCCAGCGAGACATAGCGCCAAATCAGCACGCAGATGCACCAGATGCCAAAGGCCGCCGTCCCGCTGAGGGTAAAATATGGCCACAGCCCCAGGACAACACCCAGACTGGTCGCCACGCCTTTGCCGCCTTTGAATTTTAAATAAATCGGAAAGATATGGCCGCACACCGCCGCGCAGCCGACCAGTAGCCAGACAACCAGTTCCGGGGTGTTCGGCTGCTGCGAGACCGCTCCGGCTGGGCGTGCCAGCAGCATCGGGGCCAGCCCTTTGAGCACGTCCAGCACAAAGCACACATACGCCCATGTGCGCCCCAACGCCCGCGAGACATTGGTGGCGCCGATATTGCCCGATCCGACCGTCCGCAGATCAATGCCGTGCGCCCGGGCGATCAACACCCCGAACGGAATCGAGCCGATGAGATAGGCCGCCGCGATAAGTATAATTGCGATTGTCATAGTCAATGGTCGTTTCTGATGGAGCCGGGGCGACCCCCGGCCGCCATAATAGTCAAGCGGGCCGGTTATTTATGTTTGTCGTGCATCAGCAGCATGGCAATGACCCCCAACTGCAGCGCGACGGCATAGCCGATCATGGTCTGCACCTCCTCGGCGCCGCGCTCGGCGTCCAGCCAGAACCACATACTGACCACCAGGCTGAAGGCCGCCAGCACCTGCACCAGCCAGGCCAGCAGCATAAACACGGAAAACTCGTCGTATTGATCGTAACGATTTTTCACCTTGACACGATGCAGAATCTCTTCGAGAAGCTGATGGGTGTTGTCCGTCGGCGGCGGTGTGTGCTGCGGCTGCGACGCCGCAGTCGAACAGGACGGCTCGGATTTCTCCACGGGCTCATCGGCTGCCTGCGGAGGAGGCGATGGCGCCGGGGCGGCTTGGGTTTCGGGTCTCGACAGCGGGGGCGGTGCTTTTTGCGTTTCCTGTTCGATTTTTGGTTTTGGCTCGGCGGTCTGTGCCGGCGGCGGTGTCACGTCTTCCCTGAACGCAGACGGTTGAGGCGCCGATTCGTCCGGTTTTTCCGTCGCCGGCGGTTCGATCTCTTCGTCCGGCGCAGTGTCGTGTTTGGCTGCGCGAGCGGCCTGAGCTTTCTGCTGAAACTCGAACATCCGCAGGATATTGACGGCCTCCCGCAAATTGACCGCACGCTTGTCCGGGTCCGGATCGTTGGGCTCTCGGTGTTGCGGTTTGCCGGGGGTGTCCAGCAAGATCGTCCGGCAGCCTGCCCGATGGCCGGCGGCCACATCCCGAAACGAATCACCGATCATCCAGGATTGCGACAAGTCAATGTCCAGATCTTCGGCGGCCTTGAGCAGCATACCGGGTTGAGGTTTTCGCAGATCGCTTTGCCGGGTGTAGCCCTCAACCGTCCCATCGGGATGATAAGGGCAATAATATATCGCATCGAGGTACACCTGCTCATCGGCCAGCATTTTCGTCAGATGGTGATGGATTTTTTCCAGTGATTCTTCGGTGATCAGGCCGCTCGCGACGCCGGGCTGGTTCGTGACCACCACGAGCAGATACCCCATTTTCTTGAGCATGGCCAGCGACTGGCCGACATACGGCAGCAGTTTGACCTGATCGGGACTG
>PXAQ01000038.1 GCA_003567095.1 Phycisphaerae bacterium | reverse complement strand
TTTTTCTCGATGGCGGATACGCGCTCGGCGGGCAGCGCGTGCTGGCGGCCAGCCGTAATTTTTTCGGGACGCTGACCATCCTTGAACGATGGCCCGACGATCCGGAGATGCACATGCGGGTAATGCAACACGGCACCACGTATCACGGCCTGCAGCTTCAGGCTGCCGACCGGCGTCAGTTTCCGACCTCGTATTACAGCCCAAAAAGCGGCATCGGGCTTGTCCTGCGTCACTGGTCGGGCCCCCATCCGCGGCGCATCGGCGGCGTCGGGCTAGGCGTCGGCACGATTGCCGCTTACGGCCAAAGCGGCGATGTGATGCGATTCTACGAGATTAATCCGGAGGTCGTGCGTATGGCCTATGACTATTTTACCTACCTGGACGACAGCGCGGCAGAGATAGAGATGGTGCTGGGCGATGCGCGGCTGAGTATGGAGCACGAAGCGCCCCAGCAGTACGATGTACTGGCGCTAGATGCCTTCAGCAGCGATGCGATTCCGGTGCACCTGCTGACGGTCGAGGCCTTTGAGGTGTATCTGTCGCACCTGGCGCCCGAAGGCGTTCTGGCGGTGCATATCTCCACTCGCTATCTGGATCTGCAATCGGTTATCTGGAAGCTGGCCGAGCACCTGCAACTGCACAGCCGCTGGATTCCAAGCTATGACGACACGCAGCCGGGAGTCTTTGCGTCCGACTGGATACTGCTCAGCCGCAGCCCCGGTGTGCTGGACGAGCCGGCGATTTGCACCCGGCAAAGCCGGCCCTATGCCGATCTGGATCGCGTTCCGCTGTGGACCGACGATCACATCAATTTGCTCAAGGTCATCCGAGGCCGCGTACGTTGAACGCGGCGATTGACCTGGCCGCCGGGATGCTGACTCAATTGCGCATTAATTCGACGTTTTCGCGGCCTACGACGGCGCCGATTTTACGGCAGAAGTCGACATCTGCCCGAACGCTGAGGGCTTTGTCGGCTGCGGCGACAATCCGCCAGCCTTCGGGGGTCTGGATGCTGACCTGCACCGGGCTTTTGCCGCGATGGCTTTGACACAGCGCGGCGATTGTGTTGACCGTTTCCTCGGTAATGTTCATCGACATCAGGCGAATCCAGACGCGGGCGGCCAGTTTGTCGGTTACGTCCTCAATGGTGTACAAGTCTTCGCAGAGCAGGTTGGGCGTTTCGCGTTTGCAGTCGACCTTGCCGCGGACAAAGACGACCTTGTCCACCTCGACAAGCGCGCCGAATTTTTCGAGCGTCTTGGGAAACATCACGACCTCGCATTTGCTCTGCAGGTCCTCCAGCTCGAAGACCGCCATCTTGGCCCCGGCGTTGCGGCCGTTTTTGGTGACGATGTTGCGAATCTTGACAATCATCCCGCCGATGACGACCTCGCGGCCTTCTTGCTTGTTGCTCAATTGGCTGGTGTGCAGGCTCGAGTAGGCGTCGATGATGTCGGCGTGCCGGCTTAAGGGATTGCTGGTGACATAAAAGCCCAGCACGTCTTTTTCGTAGGTCAGCATCTGCATCTCCGGCCAGGCGGGCACATCGGGCAGGCGGTGGGCCTCGTCGTCATCGGCGTCCAGGCCGCCGGCGGCGAAGAAATTCATCTGGCCGCTCTGGGCGTCGGCCTGCATCGAGGCGCCGACCTGCATGGCGTTTTCCAGCCCGGCCATCATCTGGGCGCGGCTGCCGCCGAGATTGTCAAACGCCCCGGCCTTGATGAGGGCCTCGGCCACCTGCTTGTTGACGGCGCGCATATCGACGTTTTCGCAGAAATGAAACAGGCTCTTGAACCCGCCGACCTTCTGGCGGGCGGCGATGATCTGCTCGACGGCCCGCTCGCCGACGCCTTTGACCGCGGCCAAGCCGAAGCGAATGACGCCTTTGCGGTCCGGGCGGCCGTGCTGCTGATCGTAGATGACGGTAAAATCGACAAAGCTATCGTTGATATCCGGCGGGGTGACCTCGATGCCCATCTCCCGGCATTCGCCGATGTACTCGACGATCTTGTCGGTGCTGCCCATTTCGTAGGTCAGCAGGGCGGCCATATATTCAACCGGGTAATACGCCTTGAGCCAGGCGGTCTGGTAGGCGACGAAGGAGTAGCGGGTGGCGTGGCTTTTGTTGAAGCCGTAGCCGGCGAACTTTTCGATCAGGTCAAAAATCTCCTCGGCCTGGCTGTCCTTCAACCCTTTTTTGACACAGCCTTCGACGAAGCGTTTCTTCTCGGCGGCGATGATGTCCAGCTTCTTTTTGCCGATGGCCTTGATCAGGGCGTAGGCCTGGCGCAGCGGGATATCGCCGAGGCGATTGCAGATGCGCATCACCTGCTCCTGATAGACCATAATGCCGAAGGTCTCTTCGAGCACCTCGCGCATAATCGGGTGCGGCACGTCCCACTTGGAGCCGTGTTTGCGGCCGATGTAATCGGGAATCAGGGCCATCGGTCCGGGCCGGTACAGGGCGTTGGCGGCGATCAGGTCCTCCAGCCGGTCGGGCTTGAGCTTCATCAACAGATCCTGCATCCCGCCGGATTCAAACTGAAAGACGCCCCGGGTGCGTCCGGAGCCGAATATCTCGCGAAAGACCTTCTGGTCGGTGATGTCAATTTTTTCGATGTCGATGTTCTGGTTGTGGACGTCCTTGATCAAGTCCAGCGCCCGCTGGATGATGCTGAGGGTTTTGAGCCCCAGGAAGTCCATTTTCAGCAGGCCGACCTTCTCGACGGTCGGGCCTTCGAACTGGGTGATGATGTCATCGGAGTTGGCCGGCTTGTACAGCGGCAAAAAATCGGTCAGCGGCGCATCGGCGATGACTACCCCGCAGGCGTGCACCGAGGCGTGGCGGGTCAATCCTTCAAGCCGGCGGCCGATGTCAATCACACGGCGGGTCTGGTCGTTGTCGTCATATGCCTTTTGCAGGTCCGGTTCGACCTCAAGGGCCTTGTCCAGCGTCATCTTCAACTCGTTTGGTACCATCTTGGCCAGCCGGTCGGCCTCGGCCAGCGGCACATCCAGCACCCGGCACACATCGCGGATGACGGCCTTAGCCTTCATCGTGCCGAAGGTGATGATCTGGGCGATCTGGCCGTATTTCCGGCGGACATACTCGAGCGTGCGCGGACGGCTGTCCTGGCAGATGTCGATGTCGATATCGGGCATCTCGTTACGCTGCGGGTCCATAAACCGCTCAAAGAGCAGATCGTAATGAATCGGATCGACATCGCAGATGCCCAGGCAATAGCCGACCACCGTGCCGACGGCGCTGCCGCGGGCGCCGACGGGAATGTTGTTTTGGCGGGCAAAGTTGCACACGTCCCAGACGATCAGAAAATAACTGGCAAAGCCCTTTCCGATGATCACGTCCAGTTCGCGCTCGATGCGGTCGCGGATGGCGTCGGTGATCTGGCCGTAGAGCCGTTTGGCGTTGGTATAAACGAGCTCACGCAGGAAATCCTCGGCGCTTTGGCCGTTGTCGGGGGTATAGACCGGTGCGTGCTGGCTGCCCAGATCCAGCTCGACATTGCAGCGCTCGGCGATCATCAGCGTATTGTCGCAGGCCTCGGGCACATCGGCAAACAGCGACCGCATTTCGTCGGGGCTTTTGAGATAGACACTAGGCGGGTAGGTCATCCGGTCGGGGTCGGTGACTTTCTTGCCGGTGCTGATGCAGCACAGGGCGTTGTGGGCCTCGAAATCGTCGGCGTTGAGAAAATGCACATCGTTGGTCGCTACCAGGCCGACGCCCTTGCGGGCGGCCAGGTCGATCAGCATCGGCCGCACGTGGGGGCTGTCGTCATCGTCGTGCTGCTGGATTTCGATGAAAAACCGCTCCGGGCCGAAGA
>PXAQ01000221.1 GCA_003567095.1 Phycisphaerae bacterium | reverse complement strand
TGGCCGCACACAACATTCGCCTGCATACACTGGCGGCCCGCTGTCTGGATGTCGGCTATTACAACCACCACGTCCAGGCCGTGCGCAACAAATCCCGCGTGCTGTTCAGCCAACTGTGCGGGCTGATCGCCGACCTGACTGCCGCCGATCACCCCGGCCCCTTTCAGTTCATCGTCGACCGGCAGGGCGGCCGCGTCGCCTACGACCGTGAACTGATGCGCATGTTCCCCCGCGCCGAGCTGACCGTTATCCGGCAGGACGCCAAAACAAGCTCCTACGAGCTGCGCCGCAACAACAAACACATCCGCATCCACTTCGCCGCCGGCGCGGACCTGCGCTTCCTGCCGGTGGCCCTGGCCTCCATGCTTAGCAAATACATCCGCGAAATCATCATGCAGTCCCAGAACGCCTACTTCCTCGACTTGTGCAGTACCCTCAAGCCCACCGCCGGCTACTGGCAGGACGGCCAGCGCTTCATTCGCGACCTCGCCGAAAAATTGCCCGACTTGACCTTTGACCCCCAGCACCTCATCCGCTCCCTCTAATCGTTAAACCCAGTTCTTCAGGCTCTTGCGGACAATGCGCCGCGTTCGGATATCCTTTTAAGTCGGTTCATTCGAGATAGAATGACCGGTTTGTTCCTCCTTCAGATCATCCAGAATGGTTTGCGAGATTGGCCGTGCACGCGCGGCGTTGTACCATTGTCCCGGGCGGTTTTTGCGATACAGCAGCCAACAGACGGTTGCCAGATGTTCCTGTCGGCTTAGGGCATAGGGATAAGGGGGCGGCTTGAGAGCGGGCTGGTGTAGTTTGTCTAAAATCTGGTGCAGTGTCTCGGGATCATCCTCGGCAAACCGGCCCAACAGGTACACCCCGTCAAGATCGATTAGCCAAAGCTGCCAGCAGCGTACTTTTTTTTTGCTGTCTTTGGCAGGGGCTTTGCCGCCAGAGACTACCACTACCAGCCGCAGGGCCGCCAGGCGTCCGGTCCACGCAAATTCAGGGCGGCCAAGGCGGCTCAGTTGGTCGGCCTGCTTTTTGCGAAGCTGGGCGGTTTCAAAGTCCAGCCCGGCGGCGGCCTGTTTCATCTGTTGCCGCAATTGCTCGACGGCTGACGCAATCTCCCCCTCGGCGCATCGGAGGGCCTTTTCGAGACGTTTTTCATACGCCTCCTGGCCGTGCTGCCGGCAGCACAGGCCGTGACAGGTGTGCATTTGAAGATAGGGACAGCTTTGGGGGTTGCCGCTGTCCAGCAGGGTGGGGTTGCGGCACAGTTCGAAGGCCGTGTTCAGGCTCTCACAGAACAGCGCCGCGGCCCGCCGGTTGGCAAACGGCCCGAACAGCTCCTTTGACGGGCCCGCCTCGACGCTGCCCGTGACGGCAAAAAACGCAAACGCGCGCTGCCGGTCCAGTACCGCGTAGCTGCGCCGGGGCAGGACGAGCCACTTTTTCCATGCGTTGCCGAAGAGCTCGTGGGTTAGCCGCTGATACAGCAACTGGCGCTGAAAGTCGTTCTCGCAGCACGCATAGTAAATTTGCCGGGTCACCGCGGCCAGATCGGCCTTGCGGTGCGGCTGCTGGTCCGGGGCCCGGGCCAGGCGGGATCGGGCCAAGCTGCGCAGATTGGCCGTTTGAATGAGCACAATGGGCTGGTTATGCGCATCAGCAAACAGCAGAACGCCCCTGCGGGCAGGCAGCTCCGCAAGGGCGTCAAATTCGTTATCCGTCTGTTCGGCCGATTCGGACAAGTGCGTCAGAGAACCGTCAAACAGCGATTCCCATTCGGCGTTCATCAGACCCTCATACCGCTGATGACGGTGTCAAAGACCATCCTGTCGTCAACGACCCCCTGAACCTTGGCCGAGAACTGACGGCTGCGAACTTTGTGAATATGGCCCAGCAGGTACAGCCTCTCGCCCGGTACGACGGTGTCGCGAAACTTGGTGTCGTCGATGCCGGCAAAGCCGATAAATCCCTCCAGCCCGTAAATGCGCTTCATAAAGAAGCTGCACAGTTGAGCGGCCGCTTCGACCATAATCACGCCCGGCATAATGGGCCGCCCGGGAATATGGCCGCGCACCCAGAACTCCTGATCGGTCACGTCCTTGTAGCCCAGGCACAGCATTTTTGGCAGGTCATGCCATACAATCGCGTCAAGCTGCGCCATTTCGTAGGATTGGGGGTTCACCTCTGCAATGGCAGGGCGGTCAAACTCAATGTGGTTTAAATCCAACGCCGACAAATCGAACAACCGGATCGGGGGCATGAAGACCTCATATATTGCAAGTTAAAGCGGCACGAACTCGGCTGTCCTGAACACGTCCTGGATGGCCGTGCCGCATAACAAGTTCCTGTCTTGCCACGTTGTATTCTGTCAGTTTTAAGCGGCAATAGAACCGTGCTGTTATTGGTCCGTCGAGCGAATTTCCAGAATGTTGTTTCGCACATCCTGAGCGGCCTGCTTGACCATCTGCATCTGTTTGCGGACGCGTGTACCGGCTGCTTTGTTCCCGCCTTGGGCCTTCTGAATGTCTGATTCAATTTCTTCAACGAGAGTCTTCAAATTTTCGTACGCTTGCATAAATCGTGTCTCCTGAGCAGTTAAAATGGTTAATTTTTTGTGCAAAACTGATCATAAAACGGCTTTTTTACCGTTTTTCACGGGAATTGCAACCTTTTTTTCCGCCGGTTGGTAAGATTTATCCAAACAGCTTGTTGGCCAGCTCTGCGATGCGCTGGCCGCGGCGGGTGCATTGCTCCAGTGCCCGGGTATCGGGCTTGCCGATAGCTACGGGGCCGTAGTGGTCGCCCCGCGGGTCGCCCTGGATGATCATCCCGTGGATCAGCATCCGATGCAGTATGTCGCAAATAGCGGTTTCGTTGCCGCCGCCGATATTGCCGGAACTGGAAAACGCGGCCCCGATCTTGCCATCCAGCGAGCCATGTTTGCTGACAGAGGCGTCGAACATCTCCCCGATCTGCGAGGCCGCCTGGCCGTAGTACGTCGGCGTCCCGACCGCGATCACATCGGCCTTGAGCAAATCTTCAATATTGACGTTGTCGACACTTTTGCACTGGGTCGGCAGGCCGGCCTGTTCCATGGCCTGGGCAACCGTTTGGGCCATCGTTTTGGTGTTGCCGCTGCGCGAGTAGTAAATTACCAGTCCATTGGCCATAGCAATCTCCTCATACCTAAACAGTTATTATTGTTTCAACGGCTCTACATTTTTACGGAAATGAGCGGGGGGGTCAATCTCAAAAATCTGCTTTTCGGGCTTTTTGTCTGTTTGAATGTCGAAAAACCGCAGATCGAAGATATCCCCCAATGTTGACAGGGCACGGATCCGTCGAGGCAGAAACATATCACGGTCAATCCAAAAGTCGATTTCGTTATAATCCTCGCTGTAACGGGAGTCCTCGGGAACATCTAAAATCAGATGGATCAGGTTCGGATCATCCTCGCTGTCCCGTCCCAGGCGCACATCGAATTCCGCTTCGACGTGACGGGCCCCGGAAAAACCGACCAGCGGGAAATGATGACTGATGAACTCGATGGCATCGACCGGCTCGTCCTCCGGGGCCTGCTGGTACCTATCCACCTGCTCCAGTTCGTAATCGACCTTGGTCAGCCATACGCCGTCGAACAGAAAGATTTCAAGGCGCTGCTGCGGCTCAAAATCGTCCTGTTGGAGGGTCTCAAAGTCGATCCGCACACGCGAGCGGCCGTCGGTTTGCACATAGTACAGGCGGCCGGTTCGCAGCGAATGAGCGTCCAGTAAGTCGGGGCTTTCGATGAACAAATACTCGATTCGTGCAACGCACGCCTCCAGCTCGGCGGCACTTTCGTGCAG
>PXAQ01000117.1 GCA_003567095.1 Phycisphaerae bacterium | reverse complement strand
CAATACAATCTGGGAGTGAGCTATGACAATGGCGAGGGTATACCGCAAGACCACGCAGAAGCCGTCAGGTGGTACACCAAAGCCGCAGAGCAGGGACATGCCAACGCTCAATACAATCTGGGGGTGAGCTATGCTATCGGCGAAGGTGTACTGGAAGATATAGTGAAAGCGTATAAATGGGTCAATCTCGCAGCGGCACAAGGCGATAGGATGGCTAGGGAATATCGAGATATTTTGAGAAGAGAAATGTCTTCTGCGCAATTGGCCGAGGCGCAACGATTGAGCCGAGAGTTCCTACCAAAAAAAGAGCTGCCGGAAGCGGGTGTGGAAACCGCTCGCAAAGAAGCGGCGGTCATGGCATATGGTTCGGGGTTTTTTATTTCTGAGGACGGGCTTTTTATTACAGCTGCTCACGTGGTAGAAGGAGCATCGGAAATTCGAATTTATCGGGATGAACGTTATTTTACTGCAAGTATTATTTCTGTGGATAGGTCGTTGGATATCGCTCTCCTTCAATCACAAGGTATAAATGATGTGGATGGACTGCCGTTTGTGGCAAGCTCAAGGGTAAGATTAGGTGATCGAGTCTTTACTTTGGGTTTTCCGCAGGTGCAGTTGCAGGGGCCCGATGCGAAATTTACGGATGGCTCCATCAGTTCGCTTTCTGGTATAGGCGGTGATCCGAAGTTTTTCCAGATTTCCGTACCCGTTCAGCCGGGCAACTCCGGCGGTCCGTTGCTAGATGCGTCCGGCAATGTGGTCGGGATTATCGTCAGCCGTCTGGATGAGATTGAGACACTGCTGGCGACCGGTTCACTGCCTCAGAATGTCAACTATGCTCTCAAGAGTTCGTTTGTCCTGCCACTTCTGGAATCCTTGCCGGGCGTGTCAGAGCGATTGCAGAAACCGGTCAAGCTGGACCGGCCGAAAGCGATTGAAAAGGCCAAGAATGCGGTGGGGCTGGTGGTCTGCATGGAATAACTGGTCTCACAAAAGCGGACACTGGCTGATATGAGACTAGCAGAAAAATAGCATCGCCCTAAGGTTATTGTGGATTCAGACGTTAAGCAAATTGCTGATTACGTCTCCAATCTTGAAGAAGAGCTTTACGATTGGGTTGCGGTTTTGAGAAAGCGTCGAACCTCTGCTCGAAGGGCTGGCTGAGATGAAGAAAGAAAATGTTATTCTCGTGATCGGTGTGGTGCTGGTCTCGGTGCTGGCGTTTGGTGCGGGGTTGCTCTGTTCGGGGCGGTACCAGATTCAGACGGTGACAACCAATGTTTTTGGTGGCCTTCCAGCAGGTTCTACTATCACACGCAAATCCTGCATCAAGATTGATCGATTAACAGGCCGGGCATGGGTTGTTGAGGGCGTTAACGCAAGAGGAGACACTGAGCATATACACTTTAGGGAAATCCCAAAAAAATAATTTGCTCTCTTCGGCCCGCTAAACGCCGTTCTCCGGACATGGCATAATGGTGGAGTGGTACTGCACCACTCCACAAACATTGTGTATTTAGAACCCCCGAACCTGCATTTTTGGGACGCTATGGCCTACCCCCCCTTACACCAGGTGTATGCGTAGGAGGTTTCCCCTCTTTTACTCGGCGTTCTTTTTACCTTGATTTTGCGACGCTGTTTTGTATGGTACTGTCATGGACACAAAATTGCGAACCAATAACGAATTAAAACCGCCCATCGGTTACGGGTCCCGCAAGCCCTGTCCGCTGATGGGCGGTTTTTTTGTGGGGTAACAATGGACGACCTTCTTGAAACGCTGTCCGGTCTGCTCAATGATGTCTCTGAATACGTTCGCAGCCATCGAGAGCAATTCAGGGACGCGGAGAAATGGCTTTTCGAACTCAGAAAGGCTAATCCACGGTTAGGTCATTTCATTCACGCTTGGACAACCGCAACAGCGGCACGGAACAGCAAGCGAATTTTGTTTCTGTGCTTTATGCTGTACGGAGATTTGAGGCCGGACGATTTTACGCATCTGTCAGCGAAATACATTCGCGTTTTCACAGAGGGCGGATGGGGTGAAAGTTTCCAATCGAAATTTTGTAGCAGCCTGCTGGCCGGCGACGAAAGCAAAGACCTTGAAACATGCGGTATGATAGCGGCGGCGATGGAAGAGTGCCGAAGTCAAAGCGACCAAATGCCGCCGCGAAAACCCATGAAGGAACCAGGCAAAGAGTGCCGCATAGCATATCAGCTTACCCGCATTCAAGGTCTAAAACAGGAAGAAGCTGCCAAGATGATGACACAAGAGGGGTATAAAGCCCCCAAAGGCGGAGCGATTCGAAATTACAACATAACACGGTGGGTGGCAAAGTGGGAGGACTATCTGAGATATAATGGCTTGCCGGTTGAGCAGGTCGCGCCAAGAGCGGTAAAAACCATCACGAATCACGACGCAATCGAGCAAGGGGCCCGGACGGACGGTCGAAAACCGAAAAAGCGAGGATTTTAATTTTATTTATGCAAGCGAACTTTCGCTTTTAAGCACATCTCAGGACGTATAGCTGCAATATGCAAGTTATGCGTTGCATACAGGCATCTATAGGCGGGGCCAGTTAATAAACGAAACCTGCTAATAGAGGTGTGCAATGAATGAACGAGAGTTGTTGACGAAAGAACAGTTGGGGCGGCTGATCGGGGTCAGACCCGGGACGATCGGTCGTTGGTCGCGGGAGGGGAAAATTCCGCGCATTGTGATTTCCCGGAAAATCATCCGCTATGACGCTTCAGCGGTTATCGCTGCGATCCGAAAGGAGGCAGGCCGATGACTGACAAACTGCTCGTAAGCGTCAACGAATTCTGCCGTATGACTTCGATCTCCCGCGCGCTTTACTTTGAGAAACGTGCATGCGGGCGCATTGGGCCGCAAGAAATCCGAATTGGTCGCAAAATCCTGCTACGCGCTGACGAAGTCCGCGATTGGGTGGGCTCCGGCTGTCCTCCGCGCCGGGCTTGGCAATGGAAAGGGGGTGCGAGATGACAAAAAACCCCGCTGAGGGCTCAAAAACTGGGGGAATGCGAAATAGTCGGACAAGCCCTACTTTTGAAGAAATTGACATCAAACTGCTGAAGCCCAGCCCTGAAAACGAGAGGATTTATCGTCCGGTTAAGAGGTCCGGTATCGCGAGATTGGCGTTCAGTATCGAGACTAACGGCTTACTCGATTACCCAAAAATCACGCTCGATAATTACATTTGGTCGGGACACCGACGTATCGAAGCTGTGAAAAAGCTCGGGTGGAAGAAAATTCCGATTTGTCGTGTCGGCATTGTGCGCGGGGACGGAGCTCCCAGCTCCGAATATGTTCAGCTGCTTGTCGAGTACAATCGTCAGCGCGTAAAATCCAAAGCCGAGCATACCCGCGAGTTTTGTGTGGGAATCAATTTTTCTTGCGCCCATACAGCATTGATCGAGCACCGAGAGCAGGAAAGCCAGATCGAATTTGAGACGGTTAAGGTCTCTAAGGGCAAGGGACGGAAAAAGATCAGGGACAAGCGTGGACTTGCGCGGGCTGCCTTCGAAATCGTAAAAAAACTTCGCCCTCATTGGCCGATCAGT
This sequence comes from Phycisphaerae bacterium, assembly GCA_003567095.1. Next base: position 295 of record PXAQ01000117.1, on the reverse strand, counting down.
GACCGCTCCATCCATTACAATATGCTAAATTCCCCGCCTCCTTTGAATGATAAGCGACCCACTAAGCTTTATGCCAACGATGAGAAATCATACGGGGATCTAACTGACATCTTGACAAGACTTCGCGTTGCGGGCTACATCCCGATGCGTGCGATAGATGACTCGACGCGGCCAACCGTCATCTGGAACGTTCACGAAGGCGTGCGGGACTTCATCGAAAAAGAGACCGATGAATTTCTGATGGGTTACTGTAGGAATTTGCAGCAGTCCCAACCTCACCACTTTGAGATTCTTG
>PXAQ01000242.1 GCA_003567095.1 Phycisphaerae bacterium | reverse complement strand
CCCTGGCGCGGCCAAGGCGAACACGGGGCCAACTGGGACACCGAAGGGACGACCAATAACTTTGTAGCCTGCGTCCGAAATTATGCGTCCTGGGGTTATTTTGATTTCCGAGAGGAAGGCGAGGAGTTTAATGAAGGTTTCCAAAGCATTCCGGCGAATTGGCAGATCAGCTCCGACCGAAAAAGAGCGTTTTTTGATTTGCTCGCGGAAATAACCGGCGCCGATGTCAATTGATATTTTGATCATCAGGTTCAACTCCAACGTTGTTCGACAAGAGCCTTGAGATCAAAATTTTACCCTGAAAAGAAAAGTGCAATAAACAGATTAACCTTGACGTCTCGAATGATGTTACTGTATATCGGTTGCCTGTAGTGGCCGATAGAAAAAGAGAGAAGAAATGTGTATTGGAAAGGATTAAGGCTATGAAAAAGACAGTATGTGTGGTATTGCTGGTGTTTGGTCTTGTTGCGGTGGCTCACGAAGCCGAGGCAACTAAGCGACATACCGCAGTAACCATTGAAGGCGAACAATTCTTAATCAACGGTGAGCCGACTTATGCCGGACGGACATGGCAGGGCCATAAAATCGAAGGGCTTTTGATGAACTCACGCATGGTTCAGGGGATCTACGACGACCTGAATCCTGAAACCGTAGACCGTTGGGTCTACCCCGATACGGGCACGTGGTGTCCGGAGCGCAACACCGACGGGTTTGTCTCGGCGATGCCTGAGTGGCGCCGGCACGGCCTGCTCTGTGTGGTGGTGAACCTGCAGGGCGGCAGCCCGTATGGCTACACACCCGTACAGCCGTGGCACAATTCGGCGATCAGAAGCGATGGATCGCTGCGTGCGGACTACATGGCTCGACTTGAACGCATTATCGACCGTGCCGATGAAATCGGTATGGTGGTTATGCTCGGCATTTTCTATTTTGGTCAGGATCAACGTCTTGACGGCGAGGATGCGATCAAACAGGCCGTGCTCAACACCGTGGACTGGATTGCCTACAAGGGCTACACCAATATTTTGATTGAAATTGCCAATGAACATAATAATCGGGGCTATGACGCCAGTCCTATTATCCAGGAACGTCCGGAGGAGTTGGTCGTGCTTTGCCAAGAAAGAGCTGCTCAGCACGGCATTAATCTGCCGGTCAGTTGCAGTCTTAATGGCGGGCATATTCCCAGCCAGGAGCTTGTGGATGTGTCGGACTATATTTTGCTGCACGGCAACGGAGTACATAATCCCGAGCGCATGGTCGAAATGATCGAAACCGTCCGCGAGATGGCCAAAGACAAGCCCAGGCCGATCGTGAACAACGAGGACGACCGCCCCTGGCGCGGCCAAGGCCGCCACGGTACCAACTGGGACACCGAAGGGACGACCAATAACTTTGTGGCCTGCGTCCGAAATTATGCGTCCTGGGGTTATTTTGATTTCCGAGAGGAAGGCGAGGAGTTTAATGAAGGTTTCCAAAGCGTTCCGGCGAATTGGCAAATCAGCTCCGACCGAAAAAGAGCGTTCTTTGATTTGGTCGCGGAAATAACCGGCGCCGATGTAAATTAACGCTTCAAACATGGCACACAATGAGCCTGCCGCACAATCGCGTACGATTGTGCGGCAGGCGTTTATAGCTGAGCAAATCCCCACAAGCCCATACACCTGCTCGGTAGCCGCGTCCTTCCACACCAGCGGGTACACCGTCTATCATTCAGTTGAGATGGCCGTGAGGTGGGGGTGTGCCCATAACGATTTGGACTGGATTGCGGCCATTGGTGTCGATGAACTGTGTGCCTTCGGCAAGCCGGAAAAAATGAAATTTATTTGGGGGCGGCGGTGCTTTGGATTTGCTGGTGGTAGTTCCAAGGCATCCAGTTGGCGGGGGCTGAAACGGCCGTTTTGGCGTTTTTCTGGAGCTGGACCAGATAGTCGAACGGGTTGTGTCCAGCGGTTATCGCTGCAAAGCTGACCGCCTAAAGGAAGGTGAAAATTCTCAAAGGTCAACTGATTTGTGTTGCTTTTGCGATACATCTGTAGCTCCATGTGCAAGGGTTTTGAGGGCCTTGATGCAAATTCCGTTCAGTTCAAACATTATACCGATTTCCTGGATGGCCTACATATTATCTAATTAGTGGCGTTTTGTGATTTTTGGCTTTTGAAACACCATTAAATGTGCTATACTGAGCAGTATATGTGCCGGACTTTTCAGAGCATTAAGATTTTTTGGGTCTTGCCAGCCTTGATCGGCTGTGTCGCAGTTGCGCGATTGTGAGTTTGATCGCTAACCTTAAATATGGGAGTTTGAGCCATGAAACGGATCGTCGTGTTGAGCTTTCTGTGTGTATTCGGGGTTGCGGCGGCTTTCGGGCAAAGCCGCGGCGAAACCCGTGGTCGGCCGGTTGCCGAACGGCAGCAGCGGCCTGCCCCGCACGAAGAGGGCTCCGAACAACAGGAATCTGAAGAGGTTCAAGAGCAGGCGGAAACACAGCCTGAGCAAGCCGAAACCCGGCGACGTCCTTCACGAACCCCGCGCGAGCGCCCTGAGCCTGACTCCGAGCGTGAGGCAGCCCAGGAATCCGCCGACGCAGAAGCTCGCCAGCAAGAAGCTGAAAGACGCCGTTCGGTGAGAACGCCGCGCGAGCAACCCGAACACGACGAAGAGATTGAGACGGCTCGGGAAACTGCCGAAACCGAAGCCCACGAGCAGGCCGAGACCCAACGGGAAGAAGCTGAAACGCGCCGGCCCACACGCTTACCGCGCGAGCGTCCTGACCGCGAAGAGGCCGACCGAGACGCTCAGCAGCAGCGCCGCGTTGAACAGCGCCAGCCTCGTCCAGATCAGGATCAGACCGAACCGCAGCGACGCGGCCAACCCGGCCCGCCCGAAGGTGTCGGAGCGAGGGGGCGGGGCCAAGGAGCGGCCAGAGGCCAGGCCGGCCGGGACACCGCCGCCACGATGCAGAGTGCTGCAATTGAACGACAGATTGTGCACGAGCAGCAAAAGCATGCCGAGCGTCAGGCGCGCTTTGGGCGTCTGCTTGATTTGGCACAGCAGCAGGACGATGACCAGGCGGTCGAACGCATCAACAGGTTGATGGCCCGCGAGGCGGATCGCCACCAGCGGCATATCGAACGCCTGCTGGACCGCGCTGTCCGGGCCGAGGAGCGGGCAATACAGCGCGATGAATAACCCTGAAAAAAGCCTATAACCTACCACGCATGAGGTTTGACGATGATTTGGAAAACGATTGGGATCACAGGGATGATGCTGGTCATTGCGATTGTATCAGGCTGCAGTGATGACGCGTCGCCAGAGGCCGAATGGGACCCGCCCGTCAAAACGGCCGAGGAGTTCGAGGCCGAGGCTGAAGAGCAAATCACGCCGGACAACTGGCAGGATGAACTGGACAGGCTGGAGCGGGAAGTCGAGCAGGACATGGAGTTCATCGATTTAGACGAGTAAGGCGCAACAGGGAAGGCTGCCGGATATCACACAGGATGTTTTTTTGAATCCTTGAGTTACGGAAGTCACATATGAAACGCGTTATCCACACAGCCGCAGCGGCCCTGCTTGCCTGCTGTTTGCTGGCACCATGGGCATGGGGATGGGAAATGGTTCCGGTCAGTCCCGCCGGCAATCCTCAGAGCTGGCCGTCGGTCAGCGGAGATGTTGTCGTCTGGCAGGAACTTGTGGGAGACTATTGGGATATTTACGGCCTGGACCTGGCCGACGACCCGGAAGAATTGATCGCAGTGGCGGCATTTGATGATTCCGATCAGACCCGACCGTCGATTTGGGGGTTACGGGTCGCCTGGGAAGACAAATTTGAAGAGTTTTTGGATATAGGGGTATCGGACATCAGCGACCCGGAAAATATCGTGAGCT
>PXAQ01000240.1 GCA_003567095.1 Phycisphaerae bacterium | reverse complement strand
GGGAATCGTCGTTAACAAAGTCATTGCCGTTGTACCAAGATATCATACAGGAAGGAATTCGAGTGGCCTGATGGAACCTCGCCGATCTGTTATCCGGCCCTGAAGTATCTGATGCGGATTTAGAAGCCGCAAAGCAATTGATCGGCACCATAAAAGAACTTGTTAACGAATGACATTGTCAGATTTCAAGAAAGACAGTACGACATGGTTCAATTCAGTGAGATACCGGATGTCCTTGAGGATTTGCGTCAGGGCAAGATGATTGTCCTTGTCGATGATGAAGACCGTGAGAACGAGGGCGATCTTGTGGCCGCGGCCGAGGGAGTCACGCCCGAGACAATTAATTTCATGGCCAAGCACGGCCGCGGGATGATCTGCCTGCCGATGGACGAGCAGCGGTGCGACCGTCTGGGGCTGTACCCCCAGACGCTGCACAATACCGCCCGCCTGAGCACGGCCTTTACCGTCACCATCGACGCGCGCGAAGGGATTACCACCGGCATCAGCGCCGCCGACCGCGCCCATACCATCCGTGTGGCCGTCGATGAAAGCAGCATTGCCGCCGACTTGTCACGGCCCGGGCATATCTTCCCGCTGCGGGCCCGCAACGGCGGCGTGCTGGTCCGCGCCGGCCAGACCGAAGGATCGGTGGATTTGATGCGCCTGGCCGGATTAAAGCCGGCCGGGGTCATCTGCGAAATCATGAACGACGACGGCACGATGGCCCGGGTGCCGGATCTGGAGGACTACTGCCGCAAATTTGACCTGAAGATGACCTCCATCGCCAAGCTCATCGAGTATCGCCTGCAGTCAGAAACACAGATCCTGCGGCTTCAGGAGATCAACCTGCCCACCGACTACGGCCAGTTCAAGCTCATCGGCTACGAAAGCCCCGGCTCGACCGAGCCGCACCTGGCCCTGTGCAAAGGCGGCATCGGCGACCTGAACGACGACGGCAAACCCATACAGCATCCCGACCCGGTACTGATTCGCGTTCATTCGGAATGCATGACCGGCGATCTGTTTCATTCCCAGCGCTGCGAGTGCGGCTACCAGTTGATCACCGCGATGCAGCGGATCGAAAAAGAGGGCAAAGGGGCCTTGATTTACCTGCGGCAGGAAGGCCGCGGCATCGGACTGGCCAACAAACTGCGGGCCTACAAGCTCCAGGAGCAGGGACGCGACACGGTCGATGCCAACGTGGAGCTCGGGTTTATGGCCGATAAACGCGATTACGGCATCGGGGCGCAGATTTGCCGCGACTTGGGCTTGAGTTGCGTGCGGATATTGACGAATAACCCCAAAAAGGTCTCGCGGCTGGAGGTCTATGGCATCGAGATTGTCGAGCAGCTTCCGCTCTGGGCAAAAGCTGTTGACTCGAATCGAAAATATCTTGAAACCAAACGCGACCGGCTCGGCCATCTGCTCGAGGAAGACATCTAAACACCAATCTGCCATCGGCACAGCATCGAACAGGCCTAAAACGGGTGCCGTATCCATACGTACCTAATCAAAGAACGGATCCTTAACGACGTGAGCTGGAAATCCAAACAAATTCGGTTGGACGACGAGGCCCTGGTCAAACAATGCCAGCGCGGGGATTCGGAGGCCATGAGCCGCCTGATTGTTAAATATCAGGACAGGGTATACAATACAATTCTGAAAATCTGCAACAATTCTCACGATGCCGCGGAACTTACGCAGGACACGTTTGTCAAAGTACTAGAGAACATCACGGATTTTCGCGGGAAAAGCTCGTTTTATACGTGGCTGTTTCGCATCGCGTGCAACGAGGCGATCAATTTCTGCAGGCGGCGGTTCAAGGTGGTCTCGCAGTCGCTGGACAGCGGCCTGCCGATACCGATGGATCTGACCCAACACGACCCGGCTACCTTGGCCCAGCAGAAAGAAGTGATCGCCCTGCTGACCGAATCGATTGCCCGGCTGGACGAAGACCACCGCGTTGTCCTGATTCTCCGTGACATTGAGCAAATGTCGTACAAGCAAATTGCCGACGTGCTCGAGCTGGAACTGGGGACGGTCAAAAGCCGGCTCAGTCGTGCACGGGTACTGTTGCGTGAGATTCTTGAAACGGTATTGACATGAATAACGACCCGAGAACAGAGACAGACGAGCTGATCAGTGCGTATCTGGATGGTGCCCTGACCGAACGTCAGCAGACCGAGCTCAAACGCCTGGTGCAGCATCAGCCGGAAATCGGCGACCAGATCGGTCGGCTTCGCCGCCAGCGGGAATTGCTGTGCTCGCTGCCGGTTGAAACCGCTCCGCCGTCGATGGTCCATGATGTACAGGCACGGCTGGAACGCACCTATATGCTCGACAAAATGCCCCCGTCGCGCAGTTGGCTCAGCGTCCTGTCCCTGGCGCGGCGGCGATTGACGGCCGCGGCGGCGATGCTGCTGTTGCCGGCCGCCCTGCTGGGCTTTGTCCTGTGGCGCATTGTCACGCCCGTCGGCGACACCGTCGCGCCGCCAACGGCACAGATCCCGCACGATGACCCAACGACGAGCGCCGTCGCCGACGTCGGGGCACAGATGCCCTTTGACGGCGTTCTGGTGCTGACCGTCCAGCGGCCTGTGCTGACTGCTCAGGCGATTGAAAAACAGATTTTTCTCCACTCTCTGGAGCATCAGACCCTTATGGACCGCACCGCCGACAGGGTGACGTTTCAGATTGACTGCCCGGCCGAGGCGCTGGCCGAACTGATGGAGTCGCTCAAACCCCTGTGGCCGCGTATCGCCGAAAGCCGCCTGACCGTCCGCGACAGCGACACCGCCAGGCCACCGCTGACCGTTGCGCATATCCGCCCCGAACAGATTCAGGCCCTGGCCCTGCACACAGATACCGACGCCTTACAGGACGCCGCACGGCAATACGCCGCGGCCAACACACCGCTGCGCCCGCGTCCCGAACAGCCGGATACAGCAAGCGAAGAGGACATCCTGTCGCCCGATCAGCTTCCCATCCCCCAGCCGCTATTGGCCTGGCCCGACCGACAGGAAGTGGCCGAACCCCCCGCCGGTCCTGATGTCAGCCTGCTGATCGAAGTCCGCAGATCCGACCCAGATTAGCACTTACTTGAACCGCCCATGACAACCGTTTCCAGGACCGACCGCCATGCTCAACCCGGATAAAACGTGCCTGATTTTGATTGATGTGCAGGAAAAGTTGGCCGCGGTGATGCACGACTCGCAGACGATGGTGTCCAACTGCGCCATTCTGCTGCAGATCGCCGCGACGCTTGAGATGCCCATCGTATGGTGTCAGCAGTATCCCAAGGCCATCGGCCCGACGGTTGAGCCGTTGCGGCAGCATCTGCACGGCATCGAGCCGGTGGACAAGCTGTGCTTCAGCGGCTGCGGGCATCCGGATGGTGCCGCGCGGCTGGAGCAGACGGGCGCCGAAACCGCCATTCTCTGCGGCCTGGAAAGCCATGTCTGTGTCTTTCAGACCGCGATGGATCTGATTCAAAAAGGCCTGTACGTTCATGTTATTGCCGACGCGGTGGCCTCGCGGACACCGGAAAACAAACAGATCGGCCTGGACCGAATGGCCGCGGCCGGCGCCGTGGTCAGCTCCACGGAAATGCTGCTGTTCGAACTGCTGCGTACCGCCGAGCATCCACATTTCAAGACACTCAGCAAACTCATCCGGTAAAGCAACAAAAAACGGCCCCGCGCTAAACGGGACCGCCTGCACCGGAGGTGCTGTCTATATTAATCGCGGGCAACGCCATTACTCCTTGGCTTCAAACTCCGCGTCTATCACATCATCGCCGCCTTTCTGCTTGCCCGACTCGTCGGTCGGGGGCGCTTCCTGCGCCGCTTCGCCGCCGGGTGCCTGGCCGGGACCGCCCTGCTTTTTGGCAGCCTCT
>PXAQ01000213.1 GCA_003567095.1 Phycisphaerae bacterium | reverse complement strand
ATGATAGTCCTTTACCATTTGGCTCTCCCAGCGTTGGTAATCTGTTGTGCGAATAAAAGAGAACTCCTCCGTAAACTGTTCAAACGCTTCCGACGACTCATCCAGGCTTACCAGTACCACTTCAACACCCGAATCACACCAGGCCGGATAGTGTTCTAAAAGCTCCGGTTTCATCTGCCGGCAGAAGGGGCACCAGCCTGCTGCGAAGAGCACCAGAATATAGTCGGCGTCCACCTCACTCAGCCGGGTGGCAGTAATCCCTTCAGGCAATATGGTTTCTGCAGGAAATTCAAAATCAGGAGCGGTACTGCCGGGTTTCATGGTGCGGTAAAGCTCCAGCTTGCTGGCCAGCCTGGAGGCGAGCAGATCGTGATGATTTTCCAGCAATCTCAGGGCCAGGTGTTCAGCAGAGGAAAAGAGGCTGCGCTGCTGAAGCAGATCGAACAGATACTCATAGATCTCGTTGGACAGATCCGGCTCGGAAGTAAGCTGTTTTATTAGAATGTCGATAGAGTGGTTTAACTCTTCAAACACCAAATCCAGCGAGCGCCCGCTGTTTTCAATGAGCCAGACATGGCTTTCGATTACATCCCCCAGCAGGCCGCTTTTGTAGAGCCTGGGATCGGTATGATCCAGCTGCCTGAACGCCTGAATGGTTTCGGGAAGATCTTCGGTGCGAAACTGGGCTACTACCGGTACCGACTGTACCAGCCTGCGCACCGTAAGGTACCACCGGATGTAGGAATCGGCGGGTAGTTCATCAATGAAGGCGTCATCTTCTTGCCGGATGCGCTCTATTTCTTCAGCGATAGCTCCTATTGGATCAGATTGCACAGCAAACAGTGAATCGTTTTGGTACATGCGTTGCAGATAGATCCATGCACTCAGGGCCTGCTCGCGGCGGGGATGTTCTGAGGCGTACTTTTCAAATAGCAGATTCTGCTGCCCGCTGAGGATTTCGATGCTCTCCGGCTGAGAAAGAGATTGCCCCCTTATTTCAATATCCTCTCCAGACAGCACCACAACAAACGTACTGCCATCTGTTGAAACAAGCTGCCCCATGCCTATATCATTTTCGGAGTAGAAGAGTGTAAAACTACCATTGTCTGAAACTTCTGAGGCGGTGATTTCATAGGTAGAAAACCGATCAAAACCTTCCAGCCGGATCTCTTCGCCGGCATGAATGCCCAAAGTACCGGTGATGGTTTGAGATTCGGCGGGCGAGCAGCCAAAGAGTAAAAACAGCAGCAAGAGCAGTTGATTTTTCGCCCCATACCGAAGCCCTTGGGTAGAATAAAGACTCGTACATATCATACGAAAAAGAAAGTATTTGATGTTGCCTGATTTACAAATTCAAATATACAATTTCAGGTGATTATATTTTGAGTATATGGGAATAACCGGTAACTGACTTCCGAAGTCTTCCGAAACTTTGATAAGGTTCACAGTTATAATAAACGAGCAAATTCGTTAGCAGTGGTAGAAATGACTTTGGAAGTCTTTCTTTGGCTCAAGTTGTGGGCTTTGGCAGACCTCGGAAGTTTTTACCTACCTGTCCTCGGCTAAAATTTTCAACAGGTTGCTGTTTATGAAGTAATGATCCCTTCCCTGTTTTACTTTTTTCAGGAAATTGGCGGCTGATAATTCGTTTAAATATTTCGTAGCAGTAGGGCGGCTGAGATTCAGGTCATCTTTTAAATGATTTATTTTTGTATAAGGGTGCCTGAAAATATGATTGATCAAATCCTGGCTGTAAAAAGAAAATTTCTTTCGGATTTGGTGTTTTGCCCTTAGCATCTCTTCCCGTATTTGTTTGATATCCTCGATGGTGCCGATAGATGTTTGCTTTACACCTTCAAGCAGATATAGAATCCAGCTTTCCCAGTCGTTCTGCGCTCTTACTCGTTGCAGCAGCTCGTAATATGCTGGTTTATTTTTAACGATATACCGGCTCAGATATAGTACCGGAATATCTAACAGTCCCTTTTGAACTAAATACAAAATATTTATGATGCGTCCGGTTCTTCCATTTCCGTCATAAAACGGATGAATACTTTCAAATTGAAAATGCACCACAGCCATTTTAATGAGCGGATGCACATCAGACAGCTCATCATTATTCATGTACTGCACCAGGTTATCGAGGGCATTGAGGATAACACTCTTGTGTTGAGGAGGTACAAACACTACCTCTCCCGTTGCAGGATTCGATAATGTTGTCCCCGGTAAAGATCGAATACCGGCATCATTATCTTCCAGGGTTTTCTGAATGGCAATGATATCATTGATTCTTATGAGTCCACTCTTCTGAATGCGTCCAAAGCCTTCATTTAGCGCAACGGCGTATCGCTGTACCTCCTTGGTGGTTTGGTCAATTCTCTTCTCATTTTCTACATCCGCCTTATACAAGGCATCGCTAGTGGTTACAATACTCTCAATTTCAGATGAGTCCCTTGCTTCCTGAATAGGGAGTGTGTTGAGGAGAATGCCCTGATTGGGAATGGTATAAGATATGCCTTTCAACTCAGACAGATACTGCTGAGCCTCCAGCGCTTTTTTGAGTACCTCAGGTGTTTCTACATTTACCTTTGGAGGAAGAGGTTGCCATTGCCATTCTTGGGGTCCAGTTGTCATAACTTTTCAGCTTTTTCTTTACACATAAAAGAGTATATATAAAAATATTGCGAATTTCTTTACATATTCATCAAACATGTAAAAAAGGAAGCGGATTTAAAAGCTTTAGTAAAATATTCCACAACAGACTTCCGAAGTTTTTCGGGTTAGTTCAGCGTGTTAGCCCCTGCAAAGCAAGTCCGTTTTTTGCGAAGGTTTGGAAGACTTCGGAAGTCTTTCTTTGGTGCAACCCCCGGTCAGTAGTCACACCCTTCACTACCCGCAAACCGGAGATGTTCTGATTGACAGGCAATACCTTATCGAGGTTGGCGGCAAAAATAAAACGGATGCCCAGATAAAGGGCCAAAAAAACTCCTGGTTAGCGGTAGATGGAATCGAATCCGGCATGGGCAACCGCGTGCCCCTATGGCTGTTCGGATTTTTGTATTGAACTGTTTCGGAATAGACTTTCGAATGCTTTCTTTAGTTATGATGTTCTGCATATCAGTCTTAGCTCAACAAAAATCGACCGCCAATCGCGGTATTATACCATCACACCGCCTTGGTGGAACGGAATGAGGAAGGATCGAAAATTTCAAATAAACCAATAAGAGCTCCGCTCATCCCGACCTCCTGAAGGTGTCTTTAATCTTTAATACAACGGACGGAGCCTCCGAACGCGCGGCGGTCGCTGTCCATGCGGGCACCGCTGCTGAGGCCCTCGGCCTCGGGGTAGGCCTGCGGGTCGCCGCCCATGGCCGTCTCGGTGTTGTAGTGGTAGAGCCACTTGTCGTGCTCGATGACGCCGTAGGCGGTGACGGTCTCGTAGTTGGCCGCCATGCGCACCGGATCGCCGCCGTAGTCGTGGTCGGCCACGCCGTCGAGCACGTCGATGGCCTTGTCGATGGTGTCCTTGTAGACGATGTCCCACGCCGCCCAGTGGTCCTCGCTGGGGCGGAAGTCCCAGCCGGCGATGAAGGTGGCCTCGGGCATCTCCTCCTTGAGCGTGTTGGCGAAGGCCAGCAGCGGCTCGATGTAGAGCATCTGCATCCCCCGGCCCGACCAGAAGGTGAACTGCGTCTCATCGTAGATGTGCCAGGGCGTGAACGCGGTGAGCGTCAACTCGCGGTCGCCGACCTCGACGGTGTATTGCTCGCCATCGGCCACATCCTCGGGCGGGTGGGTCTCGGGGTAGTAGCCGGCGCGGCGGTTGGGCCCGCGATAGAAGTAGGGCTGGGCGTGGGTGGACCAGACGCGGCCGGTCTCATCGCGGCCCCGGCGCCAGTTGCGCTTT
>PXAQ01000187.1 GCA_003567095.1 Phycisphaerae bacterium | reverse complement strand
GCCGTCAACGCCGGCGGCACACAATGCGGCGTACTGATCGCCGCTGAGCGGGTAAATCTCAATCGACAGTGACGAAAATCGCTGTCGCAGCTTGCCGGCCAGCTCGGTCAGATACGCCATCGTGACAAACTGGCAATCCTCGCCGCTGACCAGCAGCAGATGGCGAAACCCTTCGTTGGCGATAATCTCCGCATCGGCCAGGGCCTGGGCAACCGTCAGCCGCGTGCGCCCGACATCGGTCTGTTGATTGTAGCCGCAGTACCGGCAGCTATTGACGCACACATTGGAGACATACAGCGGGGCGTAAAGCTGAATCGTGCGGCCGAACCGCTGAATCGTCAACGCCCGCGCCTGCTGAGCCATCGGCTCCAGATAATCCCGCGCCGCCGGCGAAACCAGCGTCATCAGCCGCTGCAAACTGTACCGCCCCGGCGCTTGCGCCAATTCCCGCTTTACCTGCGCAGCGGACACACCGTTGATCGCCTCGAGCCACCGGCAACGGTCCTTGTCCAGGTGCTTCTCGGCAAGAACAGAATGTATGTCGTAGTGTTGACCCATTGTATTATGGCAAAAAACCCGAAGGGGTAATCAGTCATTTAGCCCGAGGTGCGAGCCTCCAGCTAATTCACGTTCGGCCTCTTGGGGCCTGTTACTCGTTTCGTAAAAATCCTGTCAGCGGGCTGGAGGCGCTGGCCTGCCCGCTCTGTGCAGCAAGGCCGGCGCAATACCCTATACGCCCGGCCTCAGTGGCCAGCTTGAAGGCCGCTGCCATGGCGACCGGGTCCTCGGCGATGGCGATGGCGGTGTTGACCAGCACCGCATCGGCGCCCATCTCCAGCGCCTCGGCCGCGTGCGACGGCGCGCCCAAGCCCGCATCGACCACCACCGGCACAGTGGCCTGCTCGATGATGATCGCTATCGAGGAGCGCATCTTGAGGCCCTGGTTGGAGCCGATGGGACTGGCCAGCGGCATGACCGTCGCGCAGCCGACATCCTGCAATTTCTTAGCCAGAATCGGGTCGGCGTTCATATACGGCAGTACCACAAAGCCGTCTTTGACCAGCGTCTCGGCAGCCTTGAGTGTCTCTTCGCCGTCGGGTAGCAGATAATACGGATCGGGAGTGACCTCCAGCTTGACCCAGTGAATGCCCGAGGCCGCCCGCGCCAGCCGCGCCAGCCGCACCGCCTCGGCCGCATCCCGCGCCCCGGAGGTGTTGGGCAGCAGCAGATACTTGTCTCGGTCGATCGCGGCCAGCATATTGTCGTTTTCGTTTTCAATATCCACCCGCCGCAGCGCGACGGTCACGATTTGTGTTCCGGAGGCGGCAATCGCCTCGGCCATCCGGGCATGGGAGGCAAATTTGCCTGTTCCGACCAGCAGCCGCGAGCTGAATTGGCGATCCGCAATGTTCAGTGTATCGGTCAATGTATCATCCTCCCGGCACAAAGCGCACCAGTTCAAGCGTCATTCCATCGGCCAGCGCTGTCGTCGCGAACGCCTCACGCGGCACAATTCGCCCGTCGACCTCGGCCACCACCGTCGCCTGGTCAATATTCATCTCCGCCAGCAAATCGGCCAGCGTCGCCGGCATCGCACCGGCCTCGTATACTTTTTCAATGCCGTTGACGGTCAGTCGTTTGGCCATTTCACTATCCTGCTTAAAAAAAAAGCCTCCGCCGGCGGCAGAGGCTAAAGATAATCAGTCAAACTTATCCGTGTGCCTCCCTTCGCCGGTATGAGCCGGATCAGGTTCAAAGGGTACTCGCACCACGCGAACTCTCAGCGATCAGCCCCCACCGGCCCATCGCTCCCCTGTCACAAAATACCAAAGATACGGAAAACCGCAAAAAAAGCAAGAATTTTATTTCTGGACTCTATTGTGCGTATTTAAGAAGTATCCCTGGAACGCGTTCTTTGAGTCTTTTTCGAGACCTTTGCAGGAGGCCAAATGGTGTAGCCTCGTCCGTAAGGGCGTGGTGTCCTGTCAATACTTCCGGCGGAATTTGGCCGTTGGGATGTTCAGGAGTTTGCGGTATTTGGCGACGGTGCGTCGGGCGATATTGCCCATACCGGCGGCGGCCAGTTTTTCGCGGATATCATCGTCGTTAAGCGGTTTGGCCTTGTCTTCGGTGTCGACGATTTCCTGGAGTTTGGCTTTGACCGCGTCGTAGCTGCGCTGGTGGCCGTCGCCGTCTTCCAGGCCGCCGCTGAAAAAGCTGCGCAGCGGCAAAATCCCCTGCGGGCACTGGACGTACTTGCCGGCCACCGCCCGCGAGACGGTCGCGATATGCACGCCGACCTCCTCGGCGATGACGGCCATCGGCAGCGGCTTGAGATACAGCTTGCCCCGTGAAAAAAAATCATGCTGAAGCCGCACAATCACACGGGCAACTTTGAGCAGGGTGTTTTTGCGCTGTTCGATGGCATCCATAAACCATTGGGCCGAGCGAATATTTTTCAGCAGGAAATCGCGGGTTTCGTTGTCGATTTTGCGATTACGGGCCATTTTCTTATAAAAATTGTTGATGCGAAGCGTCGGCGCAAACGAATCGGTCAGCTCCACGTCATAGCCGCCCTGGTCGTTGGGCTCGACAATCACATCGGCGTTGATCGGGTAGTTGTCGTTGCGCCCGACCACCAGCCCCGGCGAAGTATCCAGCTTGCTGAGCCGTTCAATCGCCTGGTTGACGCGCTCGACGGTGCAGTTCATTTTTTTGGCGATGTGCGGCAGGTGGTTTTCAAGCAGCTCGCCCCAGTGGTCGCTGATCAACTGGATTTCAAACGACAGGTCCTCCGGCAACTGCCGCATCTGGATCAGCAGGCAGTCGCGCAGGTCGCGCGCCCCGACGCCGGGCGGGTCGAGCTTTTGCACCAGTTCCAGTGCGGCCTGCAGGTGCTCCAGCCCAAAGGCGTGCTTGTCGTTGTTATGCAGCTGCTCCAGCTCAGCGGTCAGGTAGCCCTTTTCGTCGAGGTATTCGATGATTAAATCGCCGGCGGCCCGCACCTTCTCGTCGGCATCGGCCATCCGCCACTGTTCCTTGAGCCAGTCGTTCAGCGATTTTCCCTGGTCGGCGGTGTTCATCAGCGCTTCCATCTTTTTATCGGGATCACCGCCGGTCGGCCGGGTGTGGGACGGCCCGGTATTGTTCAGGTAATCGTCAAAATCTTCCCCGATCGCATCCAATCGCTGAAAATCTTCGACATGATCGTTGTCATCGCCGACGACCAGTTCCTGTTCGCCCGAGGTACTGTCCGAGGCGGCCTCCGGCTCGCCGTCGGTCTGCGACTGAGCCTGTTCGCCGGCATCGAGTACGGGATTACTGTTGAGCTCTGCCTCGATCCGCTCCTGCAGCGCCAGCATCGGAAGCTGTAATATTTCCATCGACTGGATCATCCGCGGCGCCAGCTTCATCCGCTGCTCCATCCGCATCTGACCGGTCATTGACAATTTCATCGCCATAACGCAACACCTCGCGATTGTTTCAGATATAAAAACTCTAATTATTACACGGTTCATTATACCACTGCCGCACCGAAATCAACAGCGTATTTTTCCCTTCACAGTTTTTTGGCTGCAGGCAGGCAACCATTTTCCCGATGACAAGATTCAATGCCGCCTGGCCCTTGTTGTGCTGTGCGGTTTCTGATAATATGACGCATGATGTTTTCTGGAAAAATTCGTGTTAACAGTACTGATATAAAGGGAACCAGCAATGCCGACTGTCAGTGATTGTATCGTGCGTCAGCCGACGGCCGAGGAAAAGGCGACGTGCCAAACCTGGCCGATCTGGAGCTGTGATGTCAGTGAATTTGAATGGGAGTATACGCAAACCGAAAAATGTCTGCTCATCGAAGGGCAGGTCACGGTGACCGACTGCCCCGAGACCGGCAATGCGATCACGTTTGG
>PXAQ01000104.1 GCA_003567095.1 Phycisphaerae bacterium | reverse complement strand
GTTACGATTGCTCGATTTTTCTCGGAGTGTTCAATTGGGGCGACGAGGCCAAGGAGTATGACTTGTCTGCGTTCGGGCTGGACGCACCTCTGGCTCTGGAGGGTCGCCATTCCAGAATCCTGAAATATTGTGGAGACAAAACCGTTAGCCAAATCCTTGATGACTTCAACAGACGCTAAGGGTGGCCTTGTGATGAGGCCGGTCGCAGGCTGTGGGCGTGATACCCGGGTTCGGATGCGGGTGTCCGCGTGGGTTTTTCTTATGGGTGCTCACTTTATATAGTGTGCACCCATATCTCATGATGTAGTCCCAAAACTGTGGACACGCACATCCGCTGTTTTATCACCGTCTTGCAAACCGCCAAAAACGCTTAACCCATTAATAAAAGCGGTTACATCATATGTAACCGTTCACAGTTTTTAAGAGATTAATGACAGATATTTTTTATTGCTCGAGCCATTTGCCGTTTTTGGGTAAAGGTTTCCACTATCATGGATCGATAAATATAGGGTGCGGCGCGATAACTGCGCCCAAAATTCGACACGATTATTCCAGACAAGGAACCCGGCGATCATGATTGAGGCACTTGGCGCAAAGACGGTGCAGGGCACCGAGCATCTGGGACGGTTTTCCCGGTTTGCCGGCGGCACGGCCGGTGCGATTTTCAAGACGATTTTCCGGCCCCGCTCGTATGGGTTGATTCTGACGCAGATGTACGTGATCGGCGTGCAAAGTGTGCCGGTCGTTATGGCCACGGGGGCCTTTGTCGGGATGATTTTGGCGCTTCAGGCCTTCGGTCAATTGGCGGCAATGGGGCTGGAAGAGCGGCTGGGGGTGCTGATCAACATCGCGGTGGTCAAAGAGCTTGGCCCGGTGCTGGCGGCGGTGATGCTGGCCGGGCGGGTAGGCGGGGCGCTGACGGCCGAATTGGGGACGATGAATGTCACCGAACAGATCGCCGCGGGGCGGAGCATGGGGACCGATCCGATGGTTTACCTGGTTGCGCCGCGGGTGCTGGCGTGTCTGCTGCTGACGCCGGTGTTGATTATCTATGCCGACTTGTTGGGGATTTTGGGGGGGTATTATGTCAGTGTTTTTGAGCTTGGGATCAATGCCGGGGCCTATTGGGAATACAGCGCCCAGGGCGTGGAATTATGGGACATTGGAACGGGCATTCTCAAGGGGCTTTTTTTCGGGGGCGCGATCGCGCTGATCGGCTGCTACAAGGGCTTTACCTGTCGGGAAGGGGCCGAAGGGGTCGGCCAGGCGTGTACCGAGGCGTTTGTCGGCAGCTTTATGACCATTCTGGCACTGAATTATGTGTTTGCAGTTGTCCTTGATGCGGTGTATAAGACGTTTTGGACCGTGCGTCCGCTGCTGTAGGGAACTGAAAACAGAGGTTGAGAAGACCGGAAAGGTGTACGATGGCGACGAAGATTCTTGTAGCGATTGCAGACGGATCCGAGGAACTGGAAGCGGTAACGATTATTGACGTGCTGCGTCGGGCCGGGGCCAAGGTGACGGTGGCCTCGGTCAACGCGCTGAACATCACCGCCTCGCGCGGCGTCAAGCTGATTGCCGATGTGCAGATCGAACAATGCGCCGGCAAGGAGTATGACTGTATCGTCCTGCCCGGCGGGCTGGGCGGCGCCGAGCAGCTGCGCGACAGCAAGCCGCTGATTGATCTGCTCAAAGCACAGAAACAGCGCGGCCGCTGGTATGCGGCGATTTGTGCCGCGCCGGCGGTGGTGCTGGCCCATCACCATCTGCTGCCCGACTACGCGACCTGCTATCCGTCGATGGCCGACAAACTGCCCAACACGGAAAAAGCCGGCCAGCGCGTGGTGGTGGACGACCGCTGCATCACCAGCCAGGGACCGGCAACGGCGATGGACTTTGCGCTGGAGCTGGTGCGACAATTGATCGGCGCCGACCGGGCCGTGTCTGTGGCCGAGGCGATGCTGGTCGCACAACCGCAGTAACCCCGTCCCACAACAACAGGGGTTGACCGATTACCGATTCTCTGACGATACAGAACCCTCACAAGGCCGATGGTGCGCCCTTCGGGGGCGACCGGGCAAATTTCTTTGACAACAGTTCGCCCGGTCGCTACAGTGGATTTTCGGCTGACGGCGGAGATGGCAACCGGCTTGCCAGCACTAAAAAAGGCTTTTGTGTGACGCCGAGCCTTGTTTTTGGATAAGAAAAAGCTCCTTTTCGGGGTCTTTGCGCCGATTAAGATATACGAGGCTATACGTGGAAGTGCAAGATTCAACAGAAATTCTGGAACGCATACTCGAACGGGTCAAATCCGTCGATCCGGTTAATACCCGAAAATGGTTTGATGACTTGACGCTCGTGTCATTTGACGGCGGTGTGCTGCAGGTCGGCTGTCAGGATTCATCGTGGGCCCAATACCTGCAGCAGCAATGCCAGGCGACCTTTACGCAGGCGGCCCAACACATTACCGGGCACCTTGTCGGGGTTCGGTTTGTAGTGCCCGGGCAGCAGCGTGCGGCCGACCCGATCGCAGCCGGCCAGCCGGATGTGCTGTTGCATCCCGATTATACATTCGACAGCTTTGTCGTCGGGCCCTGCAATCGGCTGGCCCACGCAAGCTGCATCGCTGTCAGTCAGAATCCGGGGGTAATTTACAATCCCCTGTTTTTGTATGGCAATGTCGGGTTGGGCAAGACGCATCTGCTGCATGCCGTCTGTCACAGCGCCCGCAAGCAAACGCCCACTCTCAATATTCAGTTTCATAGCTGTGAAGAGTTTGTCAACGACTTTATCAATGCCATCGAACAGGGCAGCCTGCCGGAGTTTCAGAACCAGTATCGCAGTATCGACATCCTGATCATTGACGATGTGCAGTTTCTGCGTGAACGCGAGCAGAGCCAGGAAGAGTTTTTTCATACCTTCAATGCCCTGTACAACAACCGCAAACAGATTGTCCTGACCGCCGACAGCGCGCCGCAGGACCTGGCGG
Organism: Phycisphaerae bacterium; assembly: GCA_003567095.1. The sequence goes on along the minus strand of PXAQ01000104.1, from coordinate 941 downwards.
CTCTTGAAGAGCGGCTGATCAGCCGTTTTAAGTGGGGCCTGGTCGCCCGCATCGATGCGCCCAGCTATGAGACACGCATTGCGATTGTCAAGAAAAAGGCCCATCTGCGCGGCCTGACCCTGCCCGATAACGTGGCCGAATTGATCGCCCAGCAGATCAAGACCAACATCCGCGAACTGGAAGGGGCTTTGACAATTATCTACGCCACCTCGCGCGCCGCCGATCGGCCGATTACGCTTGAACTGGCCAAACAGGCCCTCGGCGTTCAGGAAGTGACGCTGACGCGCGGGATCGCGATGTCGGATATTGTCCAGTTGATCAGCGAACAGTTCGACGTTCGCATTACCGACCTGCAAAGTAAAAAACGAAGCCAGAGCATCGCACTGCCGCGGCAGGTGTGTATGTATCTGGCGCGAAGCCTGACGCGGCACAGCCTGGAGGAAATCGGCGGCCACCTCGGCGGGCGCGACCATTCGACCGTGGTGCACGCCTGCACCAAGATTGAGCAGCTCTATAAAGACGATGCCGCCTTTCGCGACCGGGTCGACAGGCTGACCAGCCATATTATAGAGAACAACAGATAGCTTTGACGGGTGACCGTATCGGAGATGATCAGCATGTCTGAAAAAACGCCTCGCCTGTTTATCGTCGACGGTCATTCGCATATTTACGCTGCCTACTATGCGCCGATGCGGCCGCTGACCGCCCCGACCGGCGAGCCGACCAAGGCGGTGTACGTGGTTACCACGGCGCTGCTGGGGCTTATCGAGCGGGAAAAGCCTGAGATGCTGGTGGTGGCGATGGATTCCAAGACGCCCAGCTTTCGGACGGAAATTTTTCCCAAGTACAAAGCCCACCGCCCCCCGATGCCGGAGGATATGCCCGGCCAGATTGAGCGCATTGAGCAGATCCTGGAGGCGCTGCGGATTCCGATGCTTCGG
>PXAQ01000249.1 GCA_003567095.1 Phycisphaerae bacterium | reverse complement strand
GATCGAGGGCAGTGAGTTTGTCATCGATGTGGATACGGTCATCGTGGCCATCGGCAACGACGCCAATCCGATGATCCAGCAGACCACGGAGGGGCTGCAGTTCAACAAGTGGGGCAATATCATCGTCGATGAAAACTGCCGCACCTCGATGGATCGCGTCTATGCCGGCGGCGATATCGTGCTGGGCGCCGCGACCGTCATTCTGGCGATGGGCCAGGGCCGCATCGCCGCCGAAGCGATCAACGCTGACCTGAAATAGATACGGCTTTTTTTAGACACGAATTAAACCAGATTGACACCGATCTAAAAAAAACAGTGCTAATCGGTTTAAATCTGCCTTGTGTCTTAAGTTTGTTGAATAGCCGGATATGTCAGCCATTATCGCAAAGACCAGATATGGTCTGTTAACCCTGCCGCCATTGCGGGGGTTCTTGCATGCCACTGACCGTATGGATCTTGAACACCAAGAACCGGCCAACAGAAATTGTAACTGTACATCGTAAAATACGTCACGGCATTATGAGCGTCCCGGTCTTTCGAGAAACAATATGTTTTGCGTACCTTTCGTGCATTACGATTGCGATCCGTGCCATTCTGTCTTTCGATGAAGGTGGGGGAAACCATGAACTTTTATAAAAACCTTAATTTGGTCTCAAAACCGTGCCGGAGGTGGGACTTGAACCCACACCCTGTTGCCAGGACGGGATTTTGAATCCCGCGCGTCTGCCGATTCCGCCACTCCGGCATTTGAAGATGCAGTAACATACTTAGGCCCAGCCGCTATGTCAAACATTTTTTTCGCCCCCCAAAGGCGCAGTTCATCGGACTAAAATGGGCAGGTTTGTTTATGGGGATTGAAGACACAAGGGGTAAAATATGGCTTGTCTCAATGGCCGTGAGCATTGGATAGCGTGCCGGTTTAATAGTTTCTCTGCCTGTTTTTGGTTTAATTCTTTTTCGAATACAGTCGCCCAGGCACGGTCTGTGTGTCGGTTCGGAGGATATTTTGAAAAAAAAGACGAAAAAGTTTGAAAAAATAACCAAAATTGTTCTAATTGATTCAAAATCGCTGTTTAAGCAAAGGACGATGATGATGAATGTTTTCGCTAAGATGTTTGGTCGCCGCAAACCGAAGAATGACAGTGTTTTGATTAAAGATTATGATTCGGCCAACAAAAACGAAGGCGACAGCTCGGATGTGATTCCGTTACGCGGCAGCCGCGACGCGTCGGGCCAACAGGTGGCCCGGAAAAAAGACACCGCCGAGCGGTTTACCGAGTCGGTAGACAAGCTGGCCGAGCGGCTCGAGGGGATAAACAACAATCTCAGCCGGCAAAGCCGTCAAAGTGAGCAGTTGGTCCAGGCCCTTGAGGAGCTCCCCAAGGTACTCTCATCGGTTCCGAGTGCCGTCAATCAACAGCAAGAGGCCCTCCAGCAAATGATCGAACAACTGCGGCGCAAACATGAGCAGGACGACTCACTGTCGCAAATGCTGTCCCGTTTGCCCGAGCAGGCCGGACGGCAGAGCGAGTCGCTTGAGGCCATCGAGGACAAGCTGTCGGCCTCGGCCGAAACAGACGCCAAGCTGTCCGAGACCTTTACGCGTGTTTGCGACAGCCTGGGCAAGCTGGATGCCGATATGGCCGACGAAGTCCAGTGGCGTCAAAAGATGAGTGAATCGCTGTCTGAAAATCAACAGCTCCTCAGCGAAACATTGAAAGCCCAGCAGCGGCGTTTCTTCCGTGTCTTTGCCGTGGTGGTGGCGATCTCGCTGGTGGCGATTGCAGGGTTGGTCGTGGGCCTGCTGCTGGTGTTAAACCAATAACACACTGCCGAAATCTTGATGCGATTGGTTTGAGGGTTGCATTTACTGATTGTCAGCATTGATCAGTTGCAGTTCAACCAGCGCATGGTATGCGGCTCGCTGCTCGGCGTCTTTTTTGGTCACGCCCCAGGCGCTGGGAAAGCGGCGATGATCCACCACAACCCCCACCTCAAAGCACTTGTTATGATCCGGCCCCTTCTCATCGAGCAATTCATAATACGGCGTGCGGTTAAAGACGTGCTGGCAATGCTGCTGCAGAACGGATTTGAAGTTGTCCTGATGCTGCTCGGCGTCGGCTTCCCTGATCAGCGGCTCGAAACGACTTAGAATAAAGGCCTCGGCCTCATCCAGCCCGCTGTCAAAGTAGATCGCAGCGATCACCGCTTCCAGGCAGCCGGCCGCGATGGACCCGTTGATGGCGCTGGCCTGATCGGTCCCCTTGCCCAGACGCAGAAACCGCGTCAGGCCCAGATCTCCGGCGATCCGGGCGCAGACTTTACGCGAGACCAGCATACTCTTGATTTTTGTCAGATCTCCTTCGCGATACGCTGGAAAACGATCGTATAAGGCGCGACAAATCACCACCCCCAACACCGAGTCGCCCATAAATTCAAGGCGCTCATTACTTTTAAGGCGGTCATCGGCCCGCGAGGAATGGGTCAGGGCTTGGGTCAGCAACCCGGCGTCGTTAAAGCGATACCCTAAAAGATCTTCCAGCTGCCGCAGATCATCGGCTTGCATTGTCGTGTTCTTCCATGTCGGGCCGGCAGATTTCGAACAGCGCCGATCCCAGTAGCGACATTCGAAATACGCAGGCAGTTAACAAATACGTCTCACAGATATGGCACAAACACGGATAGATGAACGTGCCACCATATTGAAGTTTACCATATGCCGGCCAGGCTGTCAAGATCGTACAAAAATAGACCGGCTTTCAATGCATTCTGCGCTAATTCCAAAAAAGATTATTATGTCCACTATGAAGCCGTGAACCGTCACATGACGGTTAACCCCAACCTTCGACACACTCAAAAAGAATGCAGCCGGGTGCCGATTTGGCAGGATCCCGACTGCTTGACGGGGCCGAAATATGGCATAACTATTTTCTAAATATAAGGTTAGGATTTTAGCGATTAGCTGGCACAATTTTTGTTTGTTTTTTTGCATAGAAGCTCTGGACAATACGAACAACCCAATAATGTTAATCGTATTTTGGTAAAACGAAAGTATGATTTGAAACGCGAATAACACTGGTATGTGAGGTAACGGGCCAGACAGACCAAGCCCTTTTCGAAAATTGACAGTCAGCACGTAGGGAAAGGATCAAGTATGAACAATAGAAAAGCAGGTCTACATTTCAGGAAGTCGTTATTGTGGGGATTGGTCATGGTGATGGCAGTGTCGATGTCGGTAAGCGCCGACGTGTACGTTGATGACGGTGTCCAGACCCTGCGCCAAGTCAGTCGGGCGTTCTCAAGCGTGGCTGAAAAGGCCATGCCAGCGGTCGTCGCGGTACAGGTCGAATCGGTTGTTCGCGTGCAGCGCGATCAATTCTCAACGCCCTTTGATGACGACTTCTTCGATCGTTTTTTTGGCCCCCGCTCTCGTCCGCGCAGCCAGCAGCCGCAGGAACGTCGCCGAACCGGTCAGGCCTCCGGTTTTATCATCAGCGACGACGGGTACGTCCTGACCAACCATCATGTGATTCAAGCGGCCGATACAATACGCATCCTGACCGGAGACGGGAGGACTTTTGAAGATGTTGAGATTGTCGGCTCCGATGAGCAATCCGATGTGGCCCTGCTTAAAATCCAGAATGCCTCGGGCCTGCCTTATGTGGAACTGGGCGACTCGGACGATCTGTATGTCGGTGAATGGGTCGTCGCCATCGGCAATCCGTTCGGCCTGACAGAGACGTTGACCGTCGGCGTGGTCAGCGCCAAGGGCCGACGCGTCAGCCATCGTGCTGATGATTATCAGGACTTTATTCAGACCGATGCGGCGATTAACCCCGGCAATTCCGGCGGGCCGCTGCTGAACCTTGACGGCCGGGTCGTCGGCATCAATACCGCAATCATCACCGGTACAGGCGGGTATATGGGCGTCGGTC
>PXAQ01000264.1 GCA_003567095.1 Phycisphaerae bacterium | reverse complement strand
GAACGACCGATTTGGGCATAAACGGCGCACTGTCGCTGGTACTGCGAACATCCGGCCCTTTGTCAAAGCGATAGGGAAAGATCGCCTCATCCCACTGGACTTGGCCGTCGATGGCCTTGGCATAGGGGTCCAGCAGCAGCTTGGCCGGGTTGCAGCGGTGCCCGTCTTTGGGTTTCCACGGCCCGTGCACTCGAAACCCGTAACGCTGGCCCGGCTCGACCATCGGCAAATAACCATGCCAGCAATAGCCGGTCACCTCCGGCAGGTCGATGCGGGTTTCGCTTCCCTCTTCGTCAAACAGACACAACTCAACGCGCTCGGCAACGTCGGAAAAGATTGAAAAATTCGTCCCCGTGCCGTCATATATCGCACCCAGCGGGCTGGGCTGTCCCGGCCAAATTTTCATTGGAATCATCCTTGTTTAATAAGGCTTTCACACATGCTCTTAATACCATAGCGCTACTTTGTTCGCAAGTCCTTATTTTACGTTGGTGTAAAATTCAGGCAAACTGCCTTTTTGATGTCTTAAAGTCGATTTCTATTCAAAACCAGCGCTGTCGTACGACCCGCATTTATCCGATGGTTTTTTGATGTGCCTTCAGGGCGGCGCGCATCCGCTCAATGACTTGGGGATTGTCTTCTGCGCGATTAAAACGTTCCGACGGGTCATGATAGAGATTGAACAACAGCGGTGGGTCCTGCTGCTCACGCTCGCCCGGTATGCCAAATGCGCCCTTGGTGATGAAGTGGGCCTTCCATGCGCCGATGCGGCAGGCAAATGCCTCACGGCCTCGATAATAAAAGAATGGCCTTTCAGGCAGCGACTTGCCCTCAAAGAGCAACTGACCAATATCCATGCCGTCCAATTTAACCCCTTCGGGCAGTGGCGCACCGGCCAGTGCCAGCGCCGTCGGCAGCACATCCAGCGTACAGGCCACTTCACTGGTCACACCCGGACGCACCCGGCCAGGCATCCATGCAATCGCCGGCACGCGCATCCCGCCTTCCCAAGTCGTGCCTTTGCCGGCGCGCAGCAGCCCGGCACAGCCACCCTGTTCAAACTCGGACAACCAGGGGCCGTTGTCGCTGGTATAGATAACTAAGGTATCCTCGGCCAGCCCCTCACTGCGCAGCGTGTCCAGAATTCTGCCCGTGCTCCAGTCCAACTCCTCAATCACATCGCCGTACAGGCCGCGCAGGCTCGTGTCTTTAAATTGCCCTGAGCGGAACAGGGGGGTGTGGGGCATCGTGTGAGCAAGATAAAGGAAAAATGGTTTGTCTTTGTGAGACTGGATGAAGTTGATTGATTCTTCGGTGTACCGCTTAGTCAGCGTCGCCTGGTCAGCAGGGCGTTCAATGATTTCGCCGTTGCGTATGATGGGCACATTCCAGCCGTCTGCCGGCGGATCCGGCGAGTAGCGTGCACGGAGCGGAACACCGTTGCGGCGATCCATATCGTTGGAATAGGGAACCTGATAGGTATAATCAAAGCCGTGGTCCTGGGGGCGCGATCCTTCAACAATACCCAAATGCCATTTTCCAATCATTGCGGTCGCGTATCCATCTTCTTTAAGTGCTGAGCCCAGCGTGACTTCCGATTGCGGCAGGCCGTGTTTATGATGGGGGAACAACACATAGGTCATCCCGCTGCGAACTGCATACCGCCCGGTCAGCAGGGCCGCCCGGCTGGGCGTGCACACTGGTGCGGCGGCATAAAAGTCCGTAAATCGCAGCCCTTCGGCTGCCATCCGATCAATGTGCGGCGTGCGAATCGTGGGATGGCCGTAACAGCCCAGGTCGCCGTAGCCCTGATCGTCGGTAAAGATCACCACAATGTTCGGTTTGCGTTTGGCCGATTCGGCGCCAAGAATTGATGTGCGGCCTAACATACCTGCTGCGGCCAGCCCCCCGGCACATTTCAAAAAAGCTCTTCGTGTATGATTCACTTCTTTCTCCAATTGAAATAGCAGTTTCATTTAACTGAGTTCATGTATGGATTGCTGACTGCACCCCTTTCATAGGGCCACTGTAAAGGTTAGGAATCCCGATTTTTATTGTACTGATTTCCATGCTTGTGTCAATGGTTAAAGTTGCCTATGATTATACTGCCGGTCGGAGGATACGGCTCTGCGGGGACGCAACCGGAGCGCCGATCGGCCATCGGAGCAGAAGCCGGATTGCCCTCTGTGGCTGTCCGGCTTTCCTCGTCGGTTTTCTGCTTTGATGCCCAAAGCGATAAATCCCGGGGGTTTGGGGGCAGCGCCCCCAAGGCAAACTCCGGATGTTCCGCCAGCCACTGCTGCTTGAATTCGGCCGGCGGTACATCGTCCAACGCCCCATGCAACCGATGCTCGTTGTAATAACACCGATAGTTTTCAATTGTTACACGGGCGTCACGCAGTCCGTAAAAAAGTTCCATGTTCAAGCACTCATCCCGCAGTCGGGAATTGAAGCTTTCGCCGACGCCGTTTTGCCAGGGCTTGCCCGGCTCGATATACGCTGTCGCGGTGCCTTGCTCAGCAAGCCATTGCTGAAGCGCCGAAGCGATGAACTCCGGGCCGTTATCGCTGCGAAGATACAGCGGACGGCCATGAATGGAAAACAAAAAACTGAGAATCTCAATGACCTTCCGAGCCGGGAGGGAAGTGTCCACATAGGTCTCAAACGCTTCACGCGTAAATTCGTCCACCACATTCAAAATACGCAGTTTACGCCCATTCAGACAGGAATCTTCCATAAAATCATACGTCCACACATGGTTGGGATACAGCGGTGAAAGGGGGCGGTCCAGACCTTTGCCTCGGCGACGCTGCCGACGTTTGACCGGGACCGTCAACCCATGGACACGCCAGAGACGCTCAACCTTCTTGTGGTTGACGACAATCCCTTTTCGCCGCAGAGCCTTGTACGCCTTGCGGCTGCCTTCCCGCGGACGCTGCTTGGACATGTCTTTTAGTTTTTGAACCACTTCTGAATCGTCCTTTTCTGCGGGTACATACGAAAACCCGCTGCGACTGATACCGGCCAACAAACAACTGCGACGCTGGGAAACACCCTGATCGTGTAATCCAACCGCCGCCTGACGACGCTGGCCGGGCGTTAAAAATTTCGCTTGAGCACCTCCTGCATTGCATCAATCTCTAAATCACGCTCGGCCACCAGACGCTTGAGACGGCTGTTTTCTTTTTCCAGTACCCGCAGGCGACGCACATCCGGCACGGCCATCTGGCCAAACCGCTTCTTCCAACGATACCACGTCTGCTCCGAAACCCCGTATACCTTGCAGACCTGGGTGACCGTCTGCTCGGACTGCTCGGCCTGACGCAGCATTTTGACAATCTGCTCTTCCGTGAACCGCTTCTTTTTCATGCGATTTCTCCTGTAATTCTGGACTCATTTACAGGGAAATCCTAACATTGTCAATGGCCCAAATTTAGGGGGATGGGCCAACTACATTTGGACGACAGGTTTTATCTCGACCGAAACTTTACGTAGAAAGATATAGACGACACTTGGTCATTCAACCGGTTTCAAAACTGCCGCTTGTCCGTTTCGGTACTTTTCTCTTTGCTCATGATCAACTCCCAATCAAACAAGGAGCCGCATTATCAACTTTTCAAAAACCCCCGCAAGATGGAGTTGGCCGTGCGCTTACTTTTCATTCTTAAACTCCTATGTAATAACAAAATAACCGTTTAAAAAGAAGTTATCGGACGGACAGCAACGTTCTCTTAAATCGTAAAAAAATTAGATGCGTTTGCCCGTGTGATTACAAGATTAAAGAAGTTCTTCGACATTTTTTTGCCGATATTGAAGCCACCAAAACTGCTTATTTAATCAAGTTTGTAATGTAGAGACCTATCAGAAGCTATATCATCAAATATTGAAGGATCCAAAGCCGCTTCAACAATTTCTGACCTGACTCCAATCTTACCAATAGG
>PXAQ01000254.1 GCA_003567095.1 Phycisphaerae bacterium | reverse complement strand
GTGGAAACAGATAGAATGTGCGTGTAAATATTACCAGGAACGCAATGAAGCGTCCTATGCCAGCCGACGCAAAACGGCGAAAGCAAAAAGTATCGAATTCTTGTAGCGCTGTCATAATAGGTTTCGTGATGAGCTTAAGCCCATCCTAACAGTGTTTTTGACGATGACAAACTTAATACGGAGGCCCTTATGAGAGAGTATTTTCCGGAAGTAAAAAACGTCAAGTACGAAGGCCCGGACTCGAAGAATCCGCTGGCGTTCAAGCATTACAACCCTGGCGAAACGATTATGGGCAAGACGATGGCCGAACATCTGCGGTTTGCCGTCTGCTACTGGCACACGCTCAAGGGGCTCGGTGCCGATCAGTTCGGGGCCGACACCATCGTCCGCAGCTATGACGACGCGGCCGACCCGATGCAGCGGGCCGAGCAGACAATGCACGCGGCCTTTGAATTCTTCACCAAGCTCGGCGTGGACTTCTGGTGCTTCCACGACCGTGACATCGCCCCGGAAGCCGACACGCTGGCCGAAACCAACAAACGGCTGGACACCATCGTCGCGCTGGCCAAAAAACTGCAAAACGACACCGGCCTCAAGTGCCTGTGGGGCACCACCAACGCGTTTTCCCACCCGCGTTTCATGGCCGGGGCCGGCACCAATCCCGACCCGCATGTCTTTGCCTATGCCGCCTGCCAGATCAAAAAAGCGATGGAAATCACCCACGAACTCGGCGGGCAAGGCTATGTCTTCTGGGGCGGACGCGAAGGCTACGATACGCTGCTCAATACCGATATGAAGCGTGAGTTGGATCACCTGGCCCTGCTGCTGCAACTGGCAGTCGATCACAAAAAGTCCATCGGCTTTGACGGCCAGCTTTACATCGAACCCAAGCCCAAAGAGCCGACCAAGCACCAGTACGATTTCGACGCGGGCAACTGCTTTGCCTTCCTGCAGAAATACAACCTGCTGGAGCACTTTAAGCTGAATATCGAGGCCAACCACGCCACGCTGGCGGCCCATACGTTCCATCACGAGCTGGAGTTTTCCGCCGTCAACGGCATCCTCGGCTCGGTCGATGCCAACCGCGGCGATCTGCTGCTCGGCTGGGATACCGACCAGTTCCCGACCGACCTGTACGACACCTCGCTGGCGATGTATATCATTCTGCGAGCCGGCGGCTTTACCACCGGCGGGCTGAACTTCGATGCCCACCTCCGCCGCCAGTCGATTGACAACGAGGACCTGTTTTACGCCCATATCGGCTCGATGGACGCCTTCGCGCGCGGCCTGAAAATCGCTGCCCGACTGATCGAAGATAAGCCGCTGGAAAAGGCCATTCAGGACCGCTACGCGGCTTGGGACAGCCCGTTCGGCAAAGAGGTGGCTGCTGGAAAAATGGACTTTGCCAAGCTCCAGGCCTGGGTTCTTGAAAACGGCCAGCCCACACCGCGCTCCGGCCGGCAGGAACTGCTCGAAAACATCCTCAACGAATACATCTGACCAATCTCACAGGGGACGAGCCGGCCGGTTCGTCCCCATGTTTTACACCCCCTGTGGGCGCCTGCCTATGGATGATTCTGGCGATCCATCAGGAGGGTGATCCGGTTATACGCCGCCTCGGACAGCGTCTCGCGCAGCATCTTTTTGGCCAGGCCGATGTGCGTGCGCCGGGACAAATGGGTAATCAGGACATGGCGGTTGTTCATCCGCTCGATCAGCGGGGCGAACTCATCGATATGCATATGGCGCCCCGCATCAGCCCGGCCGATATGTTCATCGGCAAAAAACGTACACTCGGCGATGAGTATCCTGCTGTTGGACACATAGTCCAACTGAGAAAAGTCCACATACTGCGTATCGCCCAGGTAGCTGACCAGCGGAATCTCGACTGGTACATCGATGGCGATGCCCTGTTTTTTCAGCTCGACAAGCTGTGGGCCGCTCAGGCCGCGATACTCGCGTTTGAGTTTTTTACGTTTTTCGATGACGCAATAGCCGACCGCATCCCGCGTATGCTTGGTCGGAAAGGCCCGCGCAAAAAGATTGGGCTTGATCGTAATCTCGTCGCCGGGGCGAACCGGCACGAGCCTGGCCGGCACGCGGCCCCCATCCAAACGACTCCAGCCATCCAAAATCTGTTGAATCGGCTCAATCGTGCTCGGCGGTGTCAGCACCACCCCGGGCGACAGGCCGCAGAATTTGCGGTGCGACAGATAATAGGCAATCCCCGCGGCATGGTCGATGTGCCCGTGCGTCAGCAGGACGTGGTTGATCGAAATCAACTGATCGGGGGCCTTGCCGATGTCAAAACAGACATCGAGCTGCCCCACGGCGACCACCGTCTCCTCCCCGGCTACCGAATATCCCGAAATTTCCAGATCATCAATCGTTTTATGCGCTAATCTATGGCTGGGCATTGTGTTTCCCTGTCAGAAAAAGCGGTATCGTAGGCAAACCCACCCCAAAAGTCAACAATTTCTCGCCCCGCTTGTGGGATGGGCAGGGAACACCGTATACCTTTAAGACGGATACGGTGTTCCCTGCCCATCCCATATTCTTTGCGATTCTGTCTTGATTTTGGGTGCAGGAAGGGGTATTTTATAGGGAGGTTATTGAGAATTACTCATTGGGCGATGTTTGGGTGAATTTTAACCGGACAAATAGAATCTTTTTTCTGTTCGTTTGCGCGGTCTTGGCAGGCTGTTTTGGATATGCCGCTGGCGGGCAGGGCGATGCGTCGGCTGTGCTGGGCGAGGCGGTCGATGATGTGCGCCTCGGACGTTGGGATGCGGCGCTGGAGCTGTTGGGTTCGGTTCAGGGCGCAGACGATTGCCCGGCGTGGCAGATCCGGGGTCTGCTGTTGGAGCACTGGGCTTTGACGCGTCAGCGGGCCGAGCAGCGCAGGGCGGTATTTGAGCAGAAGCTTTCGGACTTTGCGTCGGTCGATCTGGCTGAGGCCGATGAGGCGCGGCTGTTTGAGGCAATGGGGCTGTTTAAGTCGGCCTGGGATAATGCCGAGCAAGCCGAGCGTGAGCAGTTGCTGGACCATCGGGGCTATCGGGCGCTGCGTGGGGCTGTGGAGGCGCAATTTTACGCCGATTACCAGGCGGGGCATTGGGATGAGGCGTGGAGGAAGTGGTTGCGGTGGCTGGATCTGTTTGAGCCGGAGCACTATCGGCTGGCCGTTGAGGATAGTCAAGAGCGCCGGGCCCTTGTTAACGCGATTCGTGTCAATCCCTGTGACGAAACGGCGGTGCCGTATGCGCAGGTCCGGCGGGATATCGCGGTGCGGATGCTGGAGCTGCTCGAGGCGAACTACGCCAGGCCTGTGCCATTTGACGATGCGGCCAAAGCGGGTCTGCGGCGGTTGTCTTTGCTGCCTGAGGTGCTGGGCAACCCGACGGTTGCGCTTGCGGTCCAGGCCGATTCCGATACGTTTGCTGCATGGACGGAGCATCTTGACAGCCTGCAATCGGCCCCGTTGCCGACCTCGGCCTGCCAAGTGGCGGGTGTACTGGATATGCTGCTTGCGATCAATGCCAAGACGCTGACGCTGCCGGAGGGGGTTATTGTCGCCCAGTTTATCGAGGCGGCCCTGGCGGCGCTGGACCCTTATACCGAGGCCGTCTGGCCCGAAGGCGTGGGGGCGTTTGATAAGACTATAACCGGTCAATTCGGCGGCGTCGGGGTGCGCATCCGCAAAGATGACGGGCAATTGGTGATCGTGTCGGTGATTCCCGATACGCCGGCGGCGGAGACGTTTTTGGCCGCTGATGACGTGATTGAAGCCGTAGACGGGCGATCCACTCGGGATTTGCCGACCGAGTGTGTCGCGGCGCTGATTTCTGGGCCGGTGGGCACGTCGGTCAGTCTGACGGTTATCCAGGCGGGCACGGAGGAAAAGACAGTGGTGACGGTTACCCGCCGGCAGGTGGTGTTGCCGACTGTCGAGGGCGCCCAGCGGGCCGAAAACAAAGAGACACAGGGACGTTGGGACTATTTTCTAGATGCCAAAGACCGTATCGGCTACCTGCACTTAAACGGGTTTACGAATAGAACCGCCGACCAGGCCCGCGAGGTGCTGGAGTGCCTGGAATCGCAGGGATTGGGCGGTTTGATTGTGGATATGCGGGGCAACGGCGGAGGGCTGCTCAGCGAGGCGGCGGCCTTTGCGGATCTGTTTGTCAGTGACGGCGTGCTGCTGAGCAGTCGCGGCAGGAACGGTACCCATGCCGTCTGGAAGGCCCACTCTAACAGCGTGCGGCGGGACTATCCGATCGTGATGCTGATCGATGAGGGCAGCGCCAGCGCGTCGGAGATTGTTGCCGGGGCTGTGGCGGCGCGAAAGGGCCAGCAGGTAACGCTTATCGGGCAGCGCACTTACGGCAAAGGGACGGTGCAGGATGTGGTGGGGTTGGGGGATGTCGGGGGGCGGTTGAAGCTGACAACGGCGTACTATTATCTGCCGGACGGACGGCCTGTGCAGAATCGCTACAGTCTTCAGGCCGAGGGGCAAACGGACTGGGGCATCGAGCCGGCGATTGAACTGCCGCTGTATGCCTATGAGCGGACACGCATCCGGGAGATTCAAAATCAGCGGCGCAGGCAATTGATGCAGGCTAGCGATCCGACATGCGCCGAGGCGCAGCATGAGTCGCTGGTGCGGCAGATGCTGATGGCCGATGCGCAGCTTTCGACGGCGGTGGTGGTGCTCAAGGCGCAGATCTTAGCTGCGCAGTGAGACAAGGCAAAACCTTCGGCGGTTGATTGTTACGGCAGGATTTCCAGACCGATGGCGGTCACGTCGTCCAGTTCCCCCGGTTTGAAGCGATGGCAGCGGGCCATGTGGTCATAGGCCTGAATCAGTTGCTCGACGGGCAAATCGCAGATGGCCTCGAAGGATTTCCCGAATGCTATCGCACCATTGTCTGCGGCATCGCCGATCAGCGGTTCGCCGCCGTCGGAGTACAGCAGCAGCTTGTCGCCGGGCTCCAGGGTCACTGAGAGCTGTTCGAATTGGGCTTGGTCAAATACCCCGAGCAGGCCGCCGCGGCTTTGCAGGCAGGTGGGCTTGTTGTCGCGAATCAACAGTGGATAGGGGTGGCCGGCCCGTGCTAAACGAAGCTCATAGGTCTCGGTGTTCAACAGGCCGTAGCAACAGGTGGCAAACAGGCAGCCGGCAAATTCCTGCTGGGCCATGCGCCGGTTCAGTTTCGCCACGACCTCGCTGGGCTCATAGATGCGGTAGTCGTGATCGAAGCTTTGACGCATGATGGTGGCCTGTTTGAGGAAGATGGTCAGCAAGGCCGCCGGCATCGAGTGGCCCACCGCGTCGGCCAGGTAAAACCCGATGTGCTTCTCGTCCACCCGCGCGATGTCGTAAATGTCGCCGGAGACCCATTGAGCCGGGCGGAACATGGTCGACCAGCGGACGTGGGCGGTCTGCGGCAGCCGGGCCGGCAGGAAGTTGCGCTGAACCTGGCCGGCAATCTCGAGCTGTTCGGGGATGTCATCGTGCATCGCTGATCGGCGCTGCTCAATGCGGCGCTGGCGGGCAAACAGGGCGGCGGTTTCCAACCGGGCGGCCAGTTCGCTTTCGGCCGGGTCGGCCAGGACGGTCACGAGGGGATTGCGGGGTTTAATGGGCGGTTCGGTGTGCAGGAAAAACATCGCGGTATGCTGTTTTTGCAGCGATTTTGTCAAGCATGACAGCGCGTTGGCATCGGCATGCTTTGCCACGGACGAGCCAAAGACAACCGAGCCGGTGATGGTTCGGCTCTCCAGGCACTGCTGAAGCTGTGTGAAGGAGGTCTGTGCCCAGCTTAATCTACCGGCGATGAGCCGGGCCGTGAGCTTATCGACAAATGCCGCCGGGCAGTCCACAAACAGGACATTGACCGGCGCGCTGATCGTATGGCAGAAAGTTTGAACGTTTGCGTTCACCATATCCGCTATGTCGGTCATTGGGGCGGGCAAGTTCACTGTCGCGGCGTGAAATTTTGTATTTTTCACACAGAAAATCGATTTGCTGTCTTTATCGGACGCGGCGATCAGGCGAACAGCGCCGAGCCGATCCGCAGCATGGTGGCGCCTTCTTCGATGGCGATTGGGTAATCCTGGCTCATGCCCATACTGAGGTGCTTGAACTTGGCGCCGACGATTTTTTCGGCGCGGATGTCTTCGAAGACTTCTTTGGCGCGGGCAAAGCAGGCCCGGACGCGGTCGGTCTCTTTTGTCAGCGGGGCCATGGTCATCAGTCCGGTCAGCCGCAGGTTGGTCATCGTGGCGATCTGCTCGGCCAAGTGGACGGTTGCGCCGACGGGCACGCCGTACTTCTGCGGCTCGCCGGAACAGTTGACCTGCAGCAGGATATCGGTATGAATACCCATCTTATAGGCACAGGTGTTGATTTCCTCGGCCAGGCGAAGCGTATCGACCGACTGGATCATCCGGCAGTGCTTGAGGGTGGCTTTGACCTTGTTGCGCTGCAGATGGCCGATCATGTGCCAGTGAACAGCTTTGGGAATGTCGGGCTGGTCGGCATTTTCGCTTAGGAATGTGTTGATCTCGGCGGCAATCTGGGTGAGGCGCTGGGCGCGGCTTTCACCCAGCTCGGCCCAGCCCAGCCGGATGACATCCTTGACCAGCTCCGGCGGGGCGGTCTTGGTGACAATGATCAGGCGCACGGATTTTTCAGACCGGCCAGCCCGAGCGCACGTCTGGCCGATGGAATCCTGCAGGTGCTTGAATCTGTCCGCTAAAATCTGATTCATTGTACTCGGCTCATTGTTGGCAAATGGTTCGGTTTGCCGTCGTCTTCGGCTCAGGGCAGAAACTTAGACGCATGATTGATTTTATTCGGCAGGTATTGATTGACGACGAAATCCAGGCCGTGCTTGGCGAAGGCCTGCTGCTCGACGCGCACACCCAGCTTGAGCATCTGGTTGATGGCCTGCTGCCATGGCTTGTAGTGCTTGACGAACGGGTCGTTTTTCAGGGCGTCCTTGGCACGTTTGATATCGACCTCTTTGAGCGGATGGGTCGGCAGGTCATAGTCTTTGATGTCCTGCGGTGTAACGCCCAGAAAGGAGACCTTCGGTACGCAGAAGAACTCGTTGAGATGCGCCGCGTTGCCGGAGCCGACCTTCAGCGTGCGATAAATGTTAAAATAGCCGTAGGGGTCGCCGTCGACAAAGGCATAGACCGGCACTTTCAGGCTGTCGCTGAGGCGCCGGATGAAACGCCGGCAGGCCCGTGTCGGCACCCCGCCCATACTGATCAGAATGCAGTCGGCGGTTTTCCAGTAGTCGTATTTGACCAGCCGCTGGAACATCCCGGCTGTTTCAATCGCGAGGATGAACTTGGCTTTGCTTTCGAATTTCAAATCCTCAACTTCGACCGGAATGGAATAGGCGCCGGAGCCGAACTTGGTGCAGTCGATGCGCAGCTTTTTGCCCGAGGCGTCTTTGTCCACAACGACCAGCTTGCCGGCCACATCGCCGCCTTTTTCTTCGGGGACGAACTTGAGCTGTTCGCGGTTCACGCCGAACATCGCCTCGATGTCGTCCATGATTGTATCTGACTCGGGCTGTTCGGCAAAGCCGGCCTTGTCCCAGTTCTTTGAGATGTAATAGGCCTCTCGTTTGGTGGCGATATCGTCGGTTTCGACCAGTCCCTTGGACAAGGCCATCATCCGCAGGGTCTGGGCAAATGTTTTGACGGTACTGACGGTCAGCGTGCGTTTTTTGGCGCGGTCCTGCATTTCAAAAAAGCCCTTACGCGCGCTGTACTTGACGTTTGACAGCGACCGGATCGGCGTGCTCATCGTCGGCTTCTGGCTGGCCAGTATTTTTTTATAGACGGTGTTGGCGTTGTCTTTGATCTGATCGACAACGGAGACTTTTGCTTTTTTCGCCATGGGCGTAGGACTCCATTACTATTCTGAAAATAACGGTGTTACTGTACGTCAAAAACCGCGGTGATGCAAGCGTATTTGAAGTCAGAACACAAAATAACCCTCGTTTCTGGCATTCTAGAAATTTTATTGTTTTGAAAAATATTTTCGCCTTTTTTGAAAAATATTGTTGACTTTCATCATTTGAGCCGATATAGTATGTAAAGACAGTAAAGCTTATGGGCTTTTCGATAAACCTCGGCGAGGTTGAGTGGTAACCGTTCCCCCCCCCAGACGGTGCTGCGACCCTCGCCATTTTATTTGGGACAAGAAGGCTAAAAAAGGTCTATTTTTATTTGTATACAAAATTGGCTCTCGACTATCGGATTTGTTTACAGCAACCGGTCGACAATCCAGCGGGCCGACAGATAGCAGTCGGCCAGCACAAGACTTGCGATTAAACACCACCGCAAGCCCAGCCAGCGCAGTCCGGAGCGGCTCAGCAGGAAGAATAAGCCAAGAACGGCACTGGAGGCGAGGTAGAACAGCGTCGGGTTTCGATAGGCCAAATGGGTGTTCGGCAGGTACAGTGCTGCCGAGACCGTCCCGATGCCGAGGCCGGCAAGTGCACAAAACAGAAGGTATTTGGAGTCGCCTTTTCCGGCCCAGAGCATACTTTGCAGGCCGATACCGGCCAAAACAGCGGCGAAAAGCATTGGAAACGCCGCCCAGACAACCGAGCCAACCCCCAGAACTGGACTCATAAACGCAAGGACCAATCCGACAGCGGCCGGGATGATCACGGCCACCCGCTGGGCCAGGGCATACACAAACACGCCCATCAGCAAGGCAATCAAGCCGATATGGTATAGCCCGATTACAATAGGCTGCCGGGTCATCGACAGCGGCAGAAAAAAACCGGCAAAATCGTGCACATGCAGTACAATATTTCGAGGCAACAGAAACAGTCGTCCGGCCCAGTGTTGTGAAAATGTCCAGAAAAACGCAACAATGAACAAAAACGGAAGAACACATAAGACCGTTCGCACCAAAAAGCGGGTTGGCGTAGGCCTGCAGCCCCGCTGCCAATACACCGCCGGCAGCAGCAGCCAGCCGACCGCGGCAAATGTAAAGCCGGCCAGTGGGTGAAATGCAATAAAGCTCAGCGCAAAGGGCCCGAAGCCATACAGCAGGCCTGCCGCCGCCGAGGGCATCCAGCCCGATACCCATCGCCGGCTTAACAGAAAAACACCCAGCGCAGCGGTGGGCGGATTGACCGCGTACAAAAGCCGGAAAGAAGAGCCCAGCGTGCGGGCGTGCGGCGAAAACAGGACAACCGCCATCAGGGCATAAAGGCTCGCCGCTGCGGCCATTTCCCATATCTGCCTGGTTTGTAATCGCTGAGCGGAACTCATAGGCACCTCCTGTGGGTGGCACGGGGTTATTTCAAGATGACTTTTCCGGTGCCTTGTTCGATGCGTCCGATGCAATAAACGCTCTGGCCGCTGCGGGTCAGCTTGTGCTGGATGGCGTCGGCAAAGTCTTTGGCGACGATGAGCACATAGCCGATGCCCATATTGAACACGCGGTACATTTCGTTTTTGCGAACCGGCCCGCGTCGCTTGAGGAAGTCGAAAATCGGCGGTTTGGTCCAGGCGGCGGTGTTCACAACGGCATCGCAGTCGGACGGCAGGACGCGGGGGATGTTGCCGACCAGTCCGCCGCCGGTGATATGAGCCATGCCGTGAACGACTTTCTTGCGTTTGTAGCCGTTAAGCAGGCTGACGATCGAGCGGACATAAATACGCGTTGGCTCCAGCAGCACCTGGCCCAGCGTCTGGTCGCCCAATTCCCGAAAGGTCGCCTGAATGTCGAGTTTTTCTTTTTTGAAGCAGATGTGGCGTACCAGTGAATAGCCGTTGCTGTGAATGCCGCTGGAGGCCAGGCCCAGCACGACATCGCCGGGACGAATCGTTTGGCCGGTGATGATGCGGTCGCGCTCGACGACGCCGACGGCAAAGCCGGCCAGATCGTATTCGTCCTGGCCGTAGATGTCGGGCATCTCGGCTGTCTCGCCGCCGATCAGGGCGCAATCGGCCATCCGGCAGCCGGCGGCGATGCTTTCGACCATCTCGGCGATCCGCATCGGTTCTAGCTTATTGACGGCCAGGTAGTCCAGAAAAAACAGCGGCTCGGCGCCCTGGACAATCATATCGTTGACGCTCATCGCTACCAGGTCGATGCCGAGTGTGCCGAACCGGCCGGCCTGTCGGGCGATGAGGATCTTTGTGCCGATGCCGTCGGTACAGGCGACCAGCACGGGGTTTTTGTAATTTTTTTTGAACAGTTTTTCGTCGTAATCCAGGCGAAAAAGGCCGGCAAAGCCGTTGTTCAGTGCCATGACGCGCGGGCCGTAGGTGGATTTGACGCTGCGGCCGATGCGCCGCACCATGTCGTCGTTGGCGTCAATGCTGACGCCGGTTTGCTGATAGCTGAGGGTGTGTTTCTTTGCCATTTACAGCTCAATATCATCAAACAACTGCATTTGATGCCGTTCCATTGTGAATTTGTTGACGGTGGTGTTGATCGGGATCGGGTAGTGGCCGCTCCAGCAGGCCGCGCAATAGTGATCCGCCGGCAGCGAGGCACTGTCCAGCAGTCCTTCCAGTGACAGATAGCCGATGCTGTCAACATCAAGGAATTGACGGATGTCTTCCATGTCTTTTTTTTGATTGGCCAGCAGCTCCTCGTGGGTGGGAAAATCAACGCCGTAAAAGCAGGGGCACCTGACCGGGGGGCAGGCGACGCGCATATGTACTTCTTTGGCGCCGGCCTGGCGTAAGGACTTGATTTTCCCGCGCGTTGTCGTGCCGCGCACCACCGAGTCATCCACGACGACAACGCGTTTGTCGCGCACGGCGTTTTTGACCACGGTCAGTTTGAGTTTGACGGCCATATCCCGCATGATCTGCGTGGGCGCGATAAAGGATCGGCCGATATAGTGGCTTCGCACAAATCCCATATCGAATGGGATGTTGCTTTCGGCGGCGTAGCCGATGGCCGCAGAAGTGCCCGAGTCCGGGACGGGAATGACGACATCGGCCGGGACCGGATATTCCCGGGCCAGGCGGGAACCGCTGCGTTTGCGGACTTCGTGAACATTGTCGCCGAAAATGATGCTGCTTTGTTTGGCAAAGTAGACGTGTTCAAAGATACAGTGTGCCGGTGTGACGGTGCCGGGCTGTACGAAGTAGCGGCTGGTCAGCCCGCAGTGGTCCAGGGTGACAATTTCGCCAGGTTCCACGTCGCGCAGGTACTCGGCCTCAATGGCGTCCAGTGCGCAGGTTTCGCTGGCAACGCAATAGGCGCCCTCGGCGGTTTTTCCGATACACAGTGGGCGAACCCCAAACGGGTCGCGCGCCGCCTCGATGCGGTCGGGAAACAGAAACACCAGTGAAAATGCCCCCTGCAGATGGTTCAGCACATGGCCCAAGGGATCGGGCTTGCTGACGTGCGTGGGCTTGGCCATCAGGTGGACGATAATTTCGGTGTCGTTGGTGGTTCGGAAGATGTGGCCGTAGGCCTCGTATTCGTCCCGCAGCATCGAGGCATTGACGAGGTTGCCGTTGTGGGCCACGGCTACCTGGCCGCGGGAGTATTCGCTCAAAAACGGCTGGGCGTTAATCGGACTGCTCGAGCCGGTGGTTGAATAGCGCACATGCCCGATGGCGATGGAATTGTCGAGGCGTTCCAGAATCCCCCGCCCGGCGCGAAAGACCCGGCTGACCTGCCCCATCCCGGCGAAGCACTGAATGCAGTCGCCGTCGCTGCTGGCGATGCCGGCCGATTCCTGGCCGCGATGCTGGAGACTGTGCAGCGCGAAATATGCTTTATGAACCGCCTGCGGATCGCCATAAATACCGAACAAGCCGCATTCTTCTTTTTTATCAGTCATAAATCCTCATATGTTTGAGATTTGGGTGGTTATATGTGTACTGTATCGGCTTGGTACCCGGACGTCAATCCATTTTTACCGGATCCGCGCAGTTCGGCGGTGCCGGTGGCGGGAACGATAATTTTTCGACTTTCAGCGTTAATATGAACATTTATTAATGCTTGACAAGAGAATGTGCCGATAGTTAAGTTAGTGAAAAAGCACAGTTTGGGCAGGATGCAACAACAAAACATATTGCATGAGGCAGAATATGGATAAGATGAAGAGTTTATTTACGACCGGGCAGGCGGCGGAAATCTGCAACATCAGCCAGCAGACTATTATCCGATGTTTTGACTCCGGAAAATTGGACGGTTTTCGTGTCCCCGGCTCGCGGTTTCGGCGGATTCCGCGGGAGAGCCTGCTTCGTTTTATGAAGGAAAACGGCATCCCGCTGGATCATCTGGCCTCAGAGCGTGGGGATAAAATCAAGATACTGATCGTCGATGATGATCCGGAAATCGTTGAGTTGATGGTGGATGTCTTGAATCGGGATGGACGTTTCGAGGTGCGCACCGCCAGCAGCGGCTATGATGCGGGGCTGGTGACCCAGCAGTTTTTGCCGGATGTGATGATTCTGGACTATATGCTGCCGGATGTCAACGGCAATGTGGTCTGCCAGACCATCAAACGCAATCCGCATTTTGCCGCGATCCGCATCATTATTGTCAGCGGCGTGGTCAACCAAGACGAGATCGCCGGACTGCTTGAGGCCGGGGCGGCCGATTTTATGAAAAAGCCGTTTGATATTGCCCGGCTGGTGGAGCGCGTGGTGGAAGTGGTCTCGGCGGAACCGGTTTCAATGGCATAAGTGACAGCAGGTAGAGGGGTGTTTCTTCAATGACTAAACTCGACCGGCAGCGGATGGCTGCCCGACAAATTGAGCGTATTCTGAGACAGGCGGGGGGCATCTCGACCCTGCCGGAAATCGCGGCCGAGCTGCTGACAATGTTGGCCGAGCCGACCTGCGATATTCAGCGGATGGCCGGCATCATTCAGACCGACTCGGCGCTGAGCGCCAAAATCATTTCACAGGCGGTACAGCAGAACTTGTCATTTACTGATGCACGGCCGACGATCGCCGAGGCGGTGGCACGTCTACCACGCGAAGCGCTGCGCGAGGTCATCCTCTCGGCCAAGGTGTTTCCGACGCTGAACTGGGCGGCTGACAGCGACAGCCGGCGGCTATTGCCCCGTCGTCAACTGGCCCTTCACAGCTTGGCTGCGGCCTGCTGCGCCGAGGCGTTGGCCCAGTTTGTCCTGCCGCCTGAACAGCGGCAGGCGGCCTACCTGGCCGGGCTGTTGCACGATATCGGCAAGTCTGCTCTCGATGAAACGATGCCCAAGAGCTTTGAGCGGCTGGTGTGCCAGGCCCGGGATACGGGGCACGAGCTGTGTGACGTTGAACAGTCAGAGCTGGGGCTGGATCATGCCTCGCTGGGCAAGCGGCTGGCCGAAAAGTGGCAGCTTCCCGAGGCCATCACGGCGTGTATCTGGCTGC
This sequence comes from Phycisphaerae bacterium, assembly GCA_003567095.1. Next base: position 3,183 of record PXAQ01000254.1, on the reverse strand, counting down.
ACCACACCGACCCGCAGTCCGTCGCTGCGCTGCAGGGCGATCCGCTGCTTACGGCGGTGGTCGCACTGGCCGATCGTCTGGCGCGGCTCTCGGCCATCGGGCAAAGCGGCTCGTATGTCGATCCGTCCGATACGCAGGAGTGGATCCAGTTTCTCGGACTGACCGACGAGCAGGTCCAGCAGGTCCGCGATGAGTTGCCACTGAATGTCACGCGCCAATGCCAGATGATTCAATGGACCCCTCGCGAAGGTCCCGGGGCGTATGTGGCCGCCGTTCAGCAGACGGCCGTCGGACTGGCGCGCGACAATCGTCAGCTCGGCGAGCAGTCGTCCAAGACGACGGCGCTGTGTGGACAGAACGCCCTGATTGACGCGTTTTTGGAGGATGTGTCGGCCTACAGCGGCCCGATCGAGGTGGCCGAGCAGTTTGCTTTGTTCTGGCAAAAGCAGTACGCCTGCGGAACGACGGCGGTAGTGGTCCTTGGCGATGCGGCCGAGACGCCCGGGGCGACCCTTGAGATGGTGATTGCCTCGCGCGACGGCAAAACCAGCGTCGCTGCCGTCCGGCCGCCCGGCGACAGGCCGGTTGTGCCGGAGGCGTTTGCAAATGCATTCGGCATCGCTGCGGTCGGCCGGGCTGCGCCCTGGCTGCTCGAGGCAATGGAGGCGGATATGGATCCGCCCCGGATGCGCATCGCGCCGCTGGCGGTCAAAGACAAGGTGACCGGATTGCTGCTGTTTGAGCTGACCGAACCGACCGAGCCGGTCGAGCGTCATTGCGCGACAGCGTGTCGGACCGCGGCCTTTGCGATGGCGATGGCGCTGAATATCCAAAAGCATGATGAGCTGTCCGACCGGTTTGTTCATGTACTCGGCGCACTGCGGCGGACGCGCACGGAACTGGCTAAAACCGCCTCGATGCAGGGCTTGGCCGAGATGGCCGCCGGGGCGGCGCACGAGCTGAACAATCCGCTGGCGGTGATTTCCGGGCGCGTGCAGTTGCTGATGACCGACGAGGACGATGAAACCAAAAAGCAGATACTTGGACAGATTCAGCAGCGCACCGAGGAGATTTCGCAGATCATTGCCGACCTGATGAGCTTTGCCCGGCCGCCGCAGCCGGAGAAACGACACATTGCGCTGGGCGAGCTGATTGACAAAGCTGTTGACAAAACATGTACACGGCTTACCTTTGAAAGCCTTGAGGTTGAAGCGACCGTCCAAAGGGATGAGTCGGTTTATGTGGACGCCCACCAGGTGGCCGAGGCGTTGTCGCATATTTTCAGCAACGCGGTGCAGTCTTATCCTGGCCAGAACGGTCCCATCTGGATCAAATCCCGCTTGCTGGACGGTCAGAATGCGATTCAACTGGCGATTCGTGATACCGGCTGCGGGATGGACAGCGACACACAGCACAAGGCTGCTGAGCCGTTCTTTTCGCACTGCCCGGCCGGACGACGGCGCGGGATGGGCCTGGCTCACGCCCGCCGGCTGCTTGGGCTTAACGATGGTACGCTGCGGCTTGAAAGCGTATCCGACGAAGGGACGACGGTGTTTGTTCAATTACCCAAAGTGTAACCACCAATCGTTTTACAGCGAGAAAATTTAAGGGCTCATACACGAATGGCAGTGCATTTGTGGTGCTAAACTGGAAGTGGACACTGGAGCGAAGGGATTTGGAAATGTATACTGAGCATCCAAATTTTCAGGAGAGTGTCCATGACAACGAAGCATTACAGTTTTGTCGCTTGATCCGACCACGCGTGGAATCCGAGAGGTTGGTGCGACCGACACCGGTAGATTTTCGTTGTGCAGATGCCGAGCCAGTCCATAACCAGTGGGGCCGGTTTCATAGACGATTTGCCGTAAAGCCGGCATCGCTGGTTTTAACTTCTGACCGAGTTGTTCCTTTTTTGCAGGCATCACAAAATCTATTGCCGGTGCGTCATTTAAGTATAAAGCGACGTGATAAGACTTCTTATGCGCGTCAACGCCGACAAAAAGCTGGTCGTCGGCAGTCAATTTTACGGTGTTGAAAAACTTTTCGCTCTTTGTTAACGTGTTCATGGGCCATCCTTTCGATAATGTTGACAAAACGGTTTGTCGAAACATTATACCGATTTTCTGGATGGTCTACATATTATCTATAGGATCAGAAGAATCTATTTTCCGGACTTATTTGAGGGGACTCAAATGAAGAGATCTTTTTGTCGGCTGAGTGTTTGTGTCGCAGTTCTGTTTGTCTTGGCCTCATTGCGTTCCGAGCCAGCGCCTGTTGCCGACCGGCGGCCGCAAACCTATGGTTCGATTGAGATTACACGCGTTCATCGCATTGATGCATCCTGTGTGCTGTTCTGCGATATCGACGCATTTCCGCCTGTCATCGGGCAGGATATCCCGGTGCATCTGTCAGGGGTTGAGCTGTCTGAAGGTGAGGCAGTCAGCAGCGAGGTGGTGGCCTTTTTTCGGGATGTTCTGCTGGCCGTCGATGACGACGCTCCGCCGTCGATTGTGCTGAGGAACATCCGCCGTGGGGACACATTTTCGCTGGTGGCTGATATTGAGGTCAACGGCAGCGACCTGGCGCAGATGCTGGTGGATCAGGGACTGGCGCGACGCGCGATTCAACTGGTAACCGAGCCGGCTGAACAAAAGCCCAAGGGCCAGGCGAAAACAAAGCCTGCCCAGGAGTCCGCCCAAAACGAAGAAGACGCTTATGTGGCGTCAACCTCGAGCAGGGTGTTTCACCGCCACGACTGTTCTCACGCCAAACGTATCGACGCGAGCCGAGCGGTGACGTTCCAAACCCGCCAAGAGGCAACGCAAAGCGGGCGACGCGCCTGTAAGATGTGCACTCCCTGACGCGTCGGATTGGCAGCAAGTGTACGCCCATGTGAAAAAGCCCTGCCTTGGGTCAAGGCAGGGCTTTTTTCGTCACCTCCGGCACATGTCCGGATAAGCCGAGGGTTTACAGATCCTGTGGCTTGACCGTGCTGCGGCGGTTGGCCTCGGTCCGCTCACAGGCGGCATCGAGGATCGCGTATACGGCATCGTTCAGCGCCGCGGCGGTCTCGGATGAGCTCATCAGGCCCTTGTCCTTGATGTACGCCTTGACTTTGCTGGTGACGACCAGCATGTCCTTCGGGGCGGCCTTACGTGCGGCCTTCTTTTTCTTCTTTGCTGC
>PXAQ01000006.1 GCA_003567095.1 Phycisphaerae bacterium | reverse complement strand
CCGAGTCGATGACCGCCGAGCAGATTGACAGTTGGCTGACCGGCCTGCCGTCGGCGTCGATCTACGACGGCACGCGTCTGGCCCAGCCCGATGAGGTGGCCAACTACAACACCGGCGACGGCATCGAGAAAGCCTTCCTGATGGCCTCGGTCCTGAGCCGTCGCGGCCAGCAGAAGCAATTTACGCTGACCATCCGACCCGACCGGGCCGAGCTGACCACTCCGGCCGGCGACAGGTGGCAATACCCGACGGTCAAGGGGCTAAACGTCGTGATTGACATCGATGAAAACGGCAGCACCGTTCGGCAGGCGTAAGGAGTTGTTTTTCAGGTTTTCAGATCGGCAGATGCGGATTTAAAGCCCACAATCGCCTCGCGCAGTCCCGGCGCAACGGCGGCGATGCGGGACAGCTCTTCGGATTGCAGCGGATTGCCGGCGGCGCGGTAGATCAGGACAAATCCCACCCCCCTGCCGAGCCGACCGAGCGGAACCGCTGCGGCCGAGAGCGTCTTCAGCGCCGACGGTGGGGCTTGGAGGCCCATTTTCAGCATCTCCTCAAGCGTGCAGATACGATTGGTGCGGCTGATTTGATCGACGATGTCCCGCGTAAACCACCGCTGGAAATGCGTCTGTTCGACCTGATCGGCCGAGCGGGCCAGGTGTATATCAAATCCGGACGGCTCGGCCAGAAAAATCGCCGCCCCGGCCTGCGGAACCGTGTCGCGCATCAGCTCGACAGAACGCTGGAGCGTTTCGTCCAGTCCGGCGCAGCCCAGCAGGGACTCATAAAACGACGTCACAAACCCCAGCCGTGTCAACTTGAGCGCAAACTGTTCGTGGGCCGAGACCATATCCCGACACAAAATATCTATCTTTTGCCCCTGCCTGTGCTGGCGTGTTCGCAGCAGACGAATTGTCCGTAAGGCTCGTCGATTGGATTTTTGGGTCACCGTCAGGTTCCCTTCCTCAAAGTCATAAAGCTATAAGTGCAACGTCGCAGACTCTATCGGCGATTTATTCGGGCGGCTTTAGAGGCCCGCTGGAAAATGCCACGAAACCGTTGACGAAATCGGCCCTTTAGCGCATAATCGTCCCTTTATTTGTCGCTTATCGATATCGCTTAACGAAAGGTGTGTGGACATGAAAGTGCTGGTGATTAATGCGGGCAGCTCGTCGATCAAGTATCAGTTGTTTGAGATGCCCGCCGGTGTGATAATGGCCAAGGGGATGGTCGAGCGGATCGGCGAGCCGCAGGCCAACCTGGTGCATCAATACAACGACAGCAAACATACCGCCGCGATCAAAGCGGACGACCACGACGCCGGGATGCGGGTGATTTTATCGACGCTGGCCGATGCCAAAATCGGCGTGGTCAGCGATATTGCCGAGATTCAGGCGGTTGGCCATCGCGTCGTGCACGGCGGCGAGGAGTTTACCGGCTCGGTGCGGATCGACGCGCATGTGCTGGACTCGATTCGGCGCTATGCCGATCTGGCGCCGCTGCACAACCCGCCGAATTTGACCGGCATCCAGGCGGCCATCGGGGCCTTGCCCGAGGCGGCACAGGTGGCCTGCTTTGACACGGCGTTTCACACGAGCATTCCCCAGACGGCCTATCTCTACGCGCTGCCGTATGAGATATATGAACAATACCGCGTGCGGCGGTACGGCTTTCACGGCACCAGCCATCGCTATGTGGCCCGCCGCTGTGCGGCACTGCTGGGCGTGGATAAAACGCAGGCCAATATCATCACCTGTCACCTGGGTAACGGCTGCTCGATGACCGCTGTCAAAGGCGGCAAGAGCGTGGATACCTCGATGGGCCTGACGCCGCTGGAGGGACTGGTGATGGGCACGCGCTGCGGGGATATCGACCCGGCGATCCTGTTCTACCTGGCCGAGAAGGGCTATGACATTCAACAGCTTAACGCGATGTGCAATAAGCAAAGCGGTCTGCTGGGCATCTCGGGGGTCTCCAACGATATGCGCAACCTGGTGACGCTTGCCGCCGACGGGCACCGGCGCGCAACGCTGGCGATTGACATCTTCTGCTATCGGATCACCCAATACATCGGCGCCTATACGGCGGTGCTCGGCCGGCTGGACGCGGTGGTCTTTACCGGCGGGATCGGGGAAAACAACGACTGGCTGCGGGCGCAGGTGTGCGCCGATCAAACACAAATCGGCATCGCCATTGATCCGGCGCGCAACAGCGCCGCCGACCGTGACCAGCGGCGCATCAGCAGCGACGAGTCGCCGGTGGCGGTGTTCGTGATCCCGACCGACGAAGAGGCCGCCATCGCCGCCGATACCTTCGAAATGGCCCAATAGCCATAGGATGGGCTTTGGCCCATCATCGCGGTCGTGCAGCGGACGGTCTGCGCAGGACAATGCCGCTGCCGCGCCAGGTGCGGAGAAACTCGGCCGTCGAAAGCCGCACCCGCCCCCGGGCCGGATCGGCAATCACCACCTCGTGCGCCGAGACCTCCAGCACGGCCACACAATGATCGCCCAGGACACTGTCACGCATCACCGCCAGCATCACGCCGTCGTGCGGGACCGCCTCGAGCGTGTCGAACAGCACAAATGAAAACGCCACGCCCTGCGGCTCGTACCGCTGGCGCAGGACGCGGTACAGCGTCCAGACCGAGGCGCCGATGACCGGGCTGGTGCGTACCGCCACGGCCAGCTCGCCCTTATCGGCGGCGATGCCCAGGCGGTCCAGCGCCGTTGTGGCCGCGGCTGCGGCGCAGGTAAACGGCAGCGTCTGGCGGCAGACGCCGTCGGCATCCCATTCGGTTTGCAGCGCGGCCAGTTGTCCCTGCACCGCCGCCGGGCCGACAAACGGCAAAATCGTCAGCGCCGCGACATACAGGGCCATGATGACGCACGTCAGCATCCGAACCGTCGGGCGGGTCAGTTGAGCCAGCGGAGTGCTCAGGCCCAGCGTGACCGCAAAGGCCAGCAGCACAAACCGCACGCGCCCGGCCGCCAGCGGATAGAACACCGGCCAGCGCTGCACCAGTTGCGGGAAATGGCCCAGCAGAACCAGCCCCACCAGCGCAAATGTGATGACCAGCGCCGCGGTGCGCGAAAAAACGCCGCTTCGCGAGGCCCAATGTCCCAAAGACATCCCCACCGCCGCAATGCCGAATACGCCAATTGTCTCAAGCCATAAGTCCATCACATTCCTCATCATTGTCTCTTTGTATATCATTATAGCAAAGCAGCCATACTCCAACAAACTTTCTCGGATTGGGAGTGGCCGGGTTTTTCCCACCCCACCAGCAACAGGGCCGATTGGATTACGCGGTTAGTCTTATCGGACGAAACGAATATGCATCCCTTGCGCCGGTCTGATTTTTTTTACAGATTGAAAGCCTCCGCCGAACACGATTGAAGGCATTTTATACCCTTCAGGGTAGAAAGTTCCCGCGCGAAAGCCCGTCACTGAATACCGCAACACGACATAGCCGCGCAGGAACGGGAAAACTCAATCGCGATCAGGATATCGGGCACTTGACGAGGGACAGGCCAGACCGCCGGCATGACGAAAAAAGGCCCTGCGGGTATTCCGCAGGGCCTGTAAACAACGAAAAAATTGATCGCGGGCCTATTCTTTGCCGAAATCGAACGAATCCGGCATCAATGACCCGTCCAGTCCGCCGCGCCGCGGGGTGGAGTCTTTGTCCTCTTCGGCGGGGTGTTTCTGGCCTTCGGCGGCCTTATCCTCAGCGGCCCACTGGGCACGACGCAGACTGAGGCCGATTTTTCGCGAGTCGGTATCGACGCGGAGAATCTTGACTTCGAGTTCGTCGCCGATTTTGACCACATCCTGGGGATTGTCGATCTTGTGATCGGCCAGCTCGGAGATATGCAGCAGGCCCTCCAAGCCCTCTTCAAGCTCGACAAAGACCCCGAAATTGGTCAGCTTGGTCACCTTG
>PXAQ01000044.1 GCA_003567095.1 Phycisphaerae bacterium | reverse complement strand
CGGTCGAGCGGCGCAAGCGCATCGAGGCGGTGCTGCCACCCGCGGGCGAGCCATGGGCGCCGCCCGGGCGCTGCGCCACGCTCTGGCTGATCCTCGCCGAGGCGCTGGAGAACGGCCACGATGCGGCCGGCGCGGAACTCGTGCACGACATGACCGAAGCGGGGTCCGTTCGCGCCCTCCGCCTGCGCTGGCGCAGCCCGATGCGGAACGGCTGGGCCATCGGGGTGCCGATCCTGCATCTCGACGCGACGCTGCGGCCGGAACTCGTCCAGACCTACCTGCCCAGGATCGACATCGGCACCCCCGTGGCCGCGCGCCAGCCCCATGTCCGCGTCCGCCAGGTCACCGGCAGTCCGACCTCGGCCCGCGCGCTGACGCCTTCGGCCGACGCGCCCGAGCGGGACCGCAAGGCCGCCGCAACCCGGCTGCGCGATCTGCGCGCATGGATCGACCTCCGCGCACGGCAGTGTCATCGCCCCGGCCAGGCGATCGATCTGCTTGTGGTGGGCCAGAAGGCGGCGATCGACGCACTCAGGTCGGCCGAACTGCCGCCGCGGGTCGAGGCGGTGCATTTCAACGCACTCAGCGGCCTCGACCGCTGGGGCGGGATCGGGGGCATGGTCGTCCTCGGCCGCACGCTGCCCGCGCCCCGCACGGTCGAACTGATCGCCACGGCGCTGACCGGCCGCGTGCCCGCGCCGAACCCGGAGGATGCGGGCTGGTGGTATCCCATAATCGAGCGCCGCATCCGGCTCGCGGGTGACCGGACCGCCCCGCTGGCGATGGAGGAACACGCCGATCCCATCGCCGAGGCCGTCCGCTGGTGCATCTGCGAGGGCGAGCTGATCCAGGCGATGGGGCGCGGGCGCGGCGTCAACCGCACCGCCGCCACGCCGCTCGAGATCGACCTGCTCACGGACGTGGTCCTGCCGGTGACCGTCGACGCGCTGGTGCCGTGGTCCGACCTCCGCCCGACCCGGCGCGACCTGATGGCGCTCACCGGCATCGTGCTCGAGAACGCCGCCGACATGGCCGCCTGCTTCCCGGAGTTCTGGCCGACCCGCGAGGCCGCGAAGAAGGACGGCCAGAGGAAGGGGACAAATGACTATTATAGAGACCTCTATAATAGCAGAATGTCCCCATCCTCCGCCGAGGTAACCTATCGGCCAGAGGGGGCCGGCCATCGTCCCCGATCCGCCCGCGTCGATCTCTCCCGCATTCCCGATCCGGAAGCCTGGCTCACCAACCGCCTCGGGCCGCTCGCCAACTTCATGCTGACGGGATGCAGCAGCGATGCATCCGAGTCCAATAGCCCATCCGACGCCGCGCACCTCGGCACCCTCGCATCCCGCCTGACCGCCAGCATGCAGGCCGTGCTCGCCGCGCGCCGCGTGGCCCTCGATGCGCTGTCCGCCCGGCTGGACGCCGCGAAGCCCGCTGCCCTGCGGCGGCCACACCACGCCCAACCAGAATAGGAGACCGAGGCATGAGTTACGACAGGATCCGCCTCTACGACGCCGGCCGCTTCCACGACACCGAGCTGCCCGACTGGTATCGCGAGGCCGAGCGGCTCTGCGAGACCGAGCGTGTGGATTTCCACCGGGCCCTCGACCGCGTGCTCGATTGCGAACATACGCTCCTGACCGAGGAGGGCCTCCTGGGCGGTGCGCTCGAGGTCCGGTTCTGGCCGAGCGAGATCCACGGCTTCTTCGTGCTGATCGAGACGCCGCTCTCCTTCGTCGAGCACGTGATCGTCCCGAACCCGGCCGACTGGCTGCCCTTCCTCTCCCGCCATCTCGCGCCGCTCATCTCGGTCGCCAACCAGAGCGCCATGATCGCGCTCCATGGCAGGATCGGCAACGCCTTCATCGCCTGGGCCCGCCACGGCAAGGGCACCCACATCGGTCGCGAGACGGGCGAGAGCCGGATCGACCTCGCCAACGACCGCGACCGTCGCCGAGCCCAGCAGGCCCGCGCAGTGATGGAACGAGAGCGGCGGGAGGGGCAGGCATGAGCGGGCAACGCGATATCGGCCTCGAGCGCCAGGACGGCTACGACGTCGGTCGCGATCCTCGCGGGCTTTCCACAGACGACCTGGAGCGGCTCGGTCACGCCCGTGTCTCGCCCATCCGCGCCCTGCGGCTGAAATGCCTCGATTGCTGCAACGGCTCGGCGCGGGAGGTGCGGCTCTGCACCGCCGTGGACTGCCCGAGTTGGCCGTTCCGCATGGGAAAGAACCCGTGGCGCAGAGTTCTCACCGACGAAGAACGCGCCGAGCGCCAGGCACGGTTCGTGGGCAAGAGCCCCGCAGCGTCGTGGGACGCCCAGAATTCTGGGGGTGAAATTCGCGCCTCGCATCCCGGCAGGGGGAGAGGCCCTGACACGCCGCCTTCGGACTTTCCTGCCAGCCTGCTGGAGGAAAACACGGGAGGTGCATCATGAAGACCATGCGCTGGCATCCTCCGGGCTATGGCGGCGAGCGGCGGGACGCGGACCGCGTCAAGCGGGACGGCTGGCGTGACCAGGGCGTGCTTGCCGTCTCCATCGACGATGAGCGTCTGAGCTGGCCCGAGCGGGAATTGGTAAGACAGCTGGGCGAGAAGCTGTACGGGCCGCGGCACCGCGAAACGGACGCGCCGGAGCCGTGACCGGACTCCCGGTGGACCCCGGAATCCGCACCGGGGTCCACCTGCTAACCCGTTGAAGTTTATGGTTCCTTCTGGGCCATTCCGTATACGGGAGGGCGTGGCGCGCAATTTCGCCAGCGACAGGGCCGATTTTTTGGGAAGCCATCCGGAGTCCAGAATCCACCCGCGACGCCTGAATTCCTTGTGAATTCAAACACCTGACCGTCCGCTCGGGGTGGATACCCAGCGGATGCAGGAGTCCAGCCGAAAGCCGGTGGACCCCGCCGATCCGGAGTCCAGCGTCCGGTCGCGCCCTCAGCGCGCAGGCCCGTGCTGCAACTGCGCCAGCGCCGTGTCGGCAAGCTTGCGGGTCAGTTCCCGCGCGGGCATCGCGCGGCAAAGCCCGGCCGACTGGCCCGACCAGAGCGACAGGAAATCCTCCGAGCCATCGGGGGCCGAGGCTGTGCGCAGCGGCGCGAGCGCGCCCGCTGCCAGGGGGAAAGGCGGTGCTTCCGGTGCAAGCGGTCCGACTTCACGCATCACGCGATTGAAGATGCCGCGCGCCGGGCGGCCGGTGAAGACATTGGTCAGCGCGGTCTCGCGTTGCGCGCCAGCGGCCAGTGCGGCGCGATGTTGCGGCGCGAGCGTCGCCTCGGGCGTCAGCAGATAGGCGGTCCCGATCTGCACCGCCGATGCGCCGAGCATGAACGCCGCGGCGACCGCTGCGACGAGGTCCACTCCCCCGGCGCCTGCCATCGGGGCCTGAATGATCGGAGTCTCGACGCCAAGCAGATCCGTGATGCGCTGATCCGGCCACATGCCTTGTCCTCCCATTGCTGCGCGGGCGCCGAAAAGTGCCATGGTTTCGAAGGCGCCGGAAACCCCGTCTGGTTAGAGGCGCGGCTTTCGTCGCGGTTTCGGCCACCGATCGGCAGTCAGAACTCCGCCTGCTCGAGCAGAGATGGAGCTACCGCTACGGCATTACCTCAGAAACATTTTCCGGTTTCGACGAGCCGATAGACACGTCGGTGCTTTCTACGGAAGCAGCAATGTGCCTTAATGCGGCGCGCCGGTTGCGTTTGGCAAGTGGTCGCTGTTCCGCAGAAAGAATGCGTGCAGCTTTGGATGTTCGCGCTTGGGCTGGAAAGATGGGGATCAGGTTGTGTCATGGCTTGCTCCGCACTTGGAGCGGGCCCATCGGACGTGAAAAGCGCATGACCGGACGGGTGAGATGAAAAAAGCCATCCGCGCGACGGCGGCTGCGTTGGCGATGATCGCGGCGACCGCGCATCTTGCGTTCGGTGGCCCTGAAGACGAACAAGCCG
>PXAQ01000135.1 GCA_003567095.1 Phycisphaerae bacterium | reverse complement strand
GGTGACGCTGCCCGACGGGATGACACTGCTTCGCCAACAAATACGAATTGAGGGGATTTGCGCATCGTGCTGCGGCAACTGAACACACTATGTTTTTGGCGTCAGGCGCTGTGGTGCGTCGCGATGGCCGGCTTTCTGGCCGCGGCGCTGCAGGTGGCCGTTCCCCTGCACGCCCAGGCGTGCAGGAGCCGGTGTCATTGCCCCGACGCATCCGACATATCACAAGCACCGGACCTCCCGCAGCACGACGCGGACAACTGCGCCGTCTGTCAGTTCATTTTCGGCCCGTCCGGCTGTACCCTCCCGCCGGCACTGCCCAGCAGTCCGTGGACCCCTGATGTACAGTTCATCCAGGCGCGCTGTGACAGCACGCCCAAGACATACGCACTGCCGTTTGACCTCATTGCCCGTCCCCCGCCCGGGCCATCCTGTTAGTCTATTGTTGTATTTATCTGAGCTTGCCAGACGGCACTCACCCTGCGCCCGCACTGATGAGCCCGCCTCCGTGAGCATGTCAACTGCATGGCAAGCACAACCGACGACTATGATCTACATTGATATGGGAGAATGGTTATGATGATTTCGCATATAATAAAAACAGCCGGATTCGTCTTGATAGTTTTCATGATTTCCTGCCCCGCCTGGGGCCATGTCAATCATGCGCATTTTGGCGTTGACGACTCGGGACAACTGGTTGTCGTAGAGCTCCAAAGAGGTTATCAGTGGGGAGCGTTTCACATGTACCCGATTCATGACTACGGAGACGGCACGTGGCTCTTTGAAGCGGATCTTTGCCTGAATTCGGCGCGCCAGCCGGACGGACGGTTTCATCTTGGCACCGGCGCCCCGAACGCTGACGGTCCGGACTGGAATATTCACTTAACTCGAGTCGCGTTTTCTCAAACGGATTTGTTTCGCGTGGTTTATAAGCCGGGACCTGTTCCCGTCCTGCAGGAAAACGAGGCAACGTTTGAATTTCCGACAAACTGGGCGACCCACTGGCCTGATGAATTTGGAAGGCAGCCCGGCGATGAACATTATGAAGGCACATGGCGCTTTCACTACCATCTCTACTTTCAAGCCAGGGGACAAGCGGGCCAGGAGTTCTCAAGCACCTTTACAGTCGTTGATGAGGGCATCACCGGGTACGCCGAATCCGATCCGTTCACAATGACATTCGTGACTGTTCCCGAACCGGCAGCCCTGATCCTTTTCGGTGCGGGTGGATTGTTTGGTCTGCGTCGACGCCGTTGATTCTTTTTTGAAAAGGCATTCTTGATGAAAGTCTTTCGGTCCATGCATCAACAAAGCAGTCAACAAACCCTTAGGGCGCAGGGCGTGAGCGTATCGCGCCCTGCGCTGCTGGGCAAAGCGAACCCGGCGTTTGGGTTTACCCTGATTGAACTGTTGGTGGTCATTGCCGTCATCGCCGTGCTGCTGTCGATTGCGATGCCGTCGCTGCGCGAAGCGCGTCGGGTGGCCCAGCATCTGGTCTGTTCGAGCAATCTGCGTCAGATGGGCATCGCGCTGACGGCGTATCGCTTTGAGAACGACGACCGACTGCCGTCCAGCTCGCATAATCCGGCCGGCTACTGGCTTTACCAATTGACAGCATACACACAGGAGGCCCTGCTGTTTCGCTGTCCGTCCGATCATGAAGAGCCATTTGTCGATTGGCATCTTTCGCTGGACCAACAGCCTGACGATATCGATCAGATGCGCTGGTCCAGTTTTGCCCTCAACAGTTTACTGGATGGGGATTACAACAAAGTCGGCAACATCCGCCACCCCCGCTATACGATTTATATCAGCGAGGCCCCCGACCAATGGCGCGGCGTGGATCATACCCATCCAGAGCTGTGGAATTCACTGACGCAGGCAAAACGTCAGATTGCGTACGAGCGTCATCGCGGACGAAGCAATTATCTGTTTGTTGACGGCCATGTCGAAACACTGGCGATTGAAGAAACCCTCGACTGGCCTCACACAAATTACTGGTGGCCCAAGCACGCCCCGCGCTGGCCGCCGATGAACTGATTTTAATGCAGGAGTGAACTATGAGATGTTTAATTGTTATTGTGTCACTATGTATTTTTGGACTTCCTTCGGCGCAGGGTGGCTGCTCTGTTGACCATGTCCTGATCGGGTGCAATCCCAGCGGCATCTCAGGGACAGACGACGACATGCAATTATTTTTCGACGTCACCCAGAAATACCGCACCAGCGACCCGGACGATATGGGACCGCATACCTGGCTGAACTGGTACTACCCGATGGATGAGCCTGAGGATGAAGGATGGTTTCCCTATCCCTACTACAATCTTGAAATGCCGGGGTTTGACACATTAAACGATCCCAATCACACACTTGAAGGCAGCTATGAGCTCTGGATCGAATGTGTCGATATCAGTCCCTACCTCGAGATGTACCATCCCGGCCAGAATATCAGCCTTACCCAACCCGGCGATGCGTTTTGTTACAGTTGTTTGGCCGATACTCATTTTCACCCATTTTATCGCGTGCACGAAACACAGGCCGATCCAAATCAGACCTACTGGATTACATTTCGGGTCTATGATAAAAATGAGATATATCAACCCAGCGAGCCGACAACCGTGGTGTTTATGAACCCGCCGATGGAGGGGGATTTGACGCTGGACGAAACGGTGGGGCTGGCGGATTTGTTGTTTTTTATGGATTACTGGCTGGACTACAGCGACGCGACGCTATACAACGCCCGCGGGCAGGCGGCCTACGATCTGTTTGAGCGGGCGGATATCAACCGCGATTATGCCGTGGATATGGCCGATTTTGCGATACTGGCTCAGCATTGGCTCAAAGAACCGGAGCCGGATAACTGACATACAATGCCCGAAAGCCAATAATTCTCGTTGACAAGCAGGTCGAAACAAGCGGCCTTTGAGCTTATGCTTGACAGCACGGCCGTTTGCCCACACAATACCGCCCGATAGCTTCGGTATCGGGCGTTCCACTTTGTCCCCGGCCAAGTGTATCGAGGCGACATTGTGGATAAATTCTCTGTTTGGTTAAAATTTTTGGGCCAAGCTGCCGATGTATCCAAAAACAGGCAATTTCAACGGGTAAAACAATAAGGCACTATGAAGACACTTAGAGTACTCATTCTCGGATTGGGATTGGTCGCGCTGTCGGCGCTGCCGGCTGGCTGTCAGGAAACCCAGCGCAGCGGCGACGGCTTTGTCCGCAAAAGCAGCACGCCCCCGTCGTATATGATGTCGATCAACGAGCTGGGCCAGACGCTCGGCATGTCGGTCACCCTCGCTGGCAATCCCCACTACGAACTGAAAGACGCCAACAACCGTGTGGTGGTCCAGACCCGTGAAAATGGCCGGGTACTGGTCAACGGCCGGGATATCGGACAGGTCGGGCCGGTGGTCGATGTCAACGGAACCTATTATGTCGCCGAGATCCTGTTGCCGCAGATCCGACCGCACCTGGAGGACGGCTCGCCGGCCTGGACGCCGGCCCCGCAGCCGGCTCCCTCGCCCTGGCGTCCGCCGACCGCTTCGGGGGTGGTGGTGATCGATCCGGGCCACGGCGGACGCGATCCGGGGGCGACCAGCGTCCTGGGGCACCCTGAAAAAACGCTTGTTTTGCAGATTTCCCGGCGTGTGGCGGCCATTCTTGAGCGTCGCGGCGTGCAGGTCATCATGACTCGCCAGGGCGATACGTTTGTGGAACTGGAAGAGCGGGCGGCCATCGCCAACCGGGCCAACGCCGATTTATTCGTCAGCATCCACGCCGACTGGAACAACGACTCCAGCCACCGGGGCTTTACCCTCTACATCGCCAACGCCGCCAGCAACGCCTCGCGCCGTGCGGCCCGCAGCCTTGAGAATGCTTTCCTGAGCGCCGGCGTGCCGGGTAAAGGCATACGCACCGCCGATTTCCGCGTGCTGGTGCGCACCTCCGGGCCGGCGGTGCTGATCGAAACG
>PXAQ01000049.1 GCA_003567095.1 Phycisphaerae bacterium | reverse complement strand
TAATAGAGGTGTCCGCTGTTTTTCAGGTCAAAATCGCCCACGATAAACGAACCGTATGCGTTACCGCTGTTGTCCAGCGACATATCGGCGTTCGGCGCATAGACAACGCCGTAAAAGTCAGTGCTGTTTCTCAGATTAATACGTTGGTTGTCGCCTGTGCCATAAAGCTGGAAATATGAAGGTACTGCGTTTTCGTTTACGACACCGGCGGAGTTGTTGGCGTTAAAATTGCCCGCCAGGTACAGCCGCAGCGATCCGCCGTCGGCGATGGAAATCTCGGCGCTGTTTTTCAAGTCCACGTTGCCGGTAATCACTACCACACAATGCCCCTCGATGCGCAGCGTTCCGCTGTTGTCGATATCAATGCTGTCGTAAACGCCGCTATCCTGTTCGGTCAGTGTCAGTTCACTTCCACTGAGTTGTCCTTTATAGGACAGTTGGGGCGTGGTGATTTCCGGCAGCGGCGGCGGAAAGGGGTGGCTGAACAATTCGCCCTGGATATCGCTGCGATTACGAAATGTGACGACATCGGCCGGGTCGACATTCGGGCCGACATAAATATCGCCGTACACTTCGGATCTGTTTTTGAGGTCGATCATCCCGCGGTCACTGCTGGTCGTGCCGATGTCAGCGTTAAGCTCGGCCAGTGTGATGTCCCGTGA
This sequence comes from Phycisphaerae bacterium, assembly GCA_003567095.1. The sequence continues at coordinate 3,351 of PXAQ01000049.1, read as the reverse complement.
GTCGAAGCCCCGGACACTGGAATCGTTTTTCAGGTCAATGCCGTTTCGCGAATAGACGGCAAAGTTCATCGCAAACGGGTTTTTCAGCGCGACCACTGCGCGTACGGTGTGTTCGACGTTCTGGACGTTTCCTGTTGCTGTGACCCGGTATCCTGACGACAGAGAACCGCTGACCGTCGTGGAATAGACGGCCGTGCTGCCGGGCAGGGGCGCGTCGGCAAATTGAGGCAGATTTTCCTCGGACCAGTGTCCGCTTGCCAGGGTCTGGTTCATTATATACACGGTTTTTTCGACGGCGGCATGCGCGGCATAGCGGGCGGCGATCTGATGAGTGTTTTGGCCTGCTCGTATGCGAGCGTCGCGGCCGACCTGCATCGCGGTCATGCCGGCCATGGACAGCAGCAGCATCAAGATGACCATCATCGCCAGGGCCGAACCGCAGCGCTTTCGGTGTGCGGGTTGTTGCCGAAGTCTCACGATTAAAACTCTTCCCATCGAACAATTCGGAACATCGCGCCGGGGTCTGAAATATCGGCCTGGCGAAGGGCGACGTCGTAATAAATATGGCCGCTGTTTTTTAAGTCAAAGCTGTTGACCACCAGGGCGCCGTACACATCGGCGCCGTTAAAAATCGTCATATCCGCCGTGGGTGCGTAGATGACCCCGTGAAAATCCATGCTGTTTTTTAAGTTGATCTGCTGATTGGTTCCCGTTCCGTACAGTTTGAAATTGGCCGGTACGTTGGTCCCGTTTCTGACGCCGGCGGAATTGTCGCCGTCCAAATCGCCTTCCAGGTAAATCGTCAGCGAGCTGTTTTCGGTAATATAAATTTCAGAACTGTTATGCAGGCGTATGTCGCCGGTTACCACCAGGACACAATGGCCCTCAATCGTCCCCATTCCGTTATTGCTGATGGTAATTTCAGAATAGATGCCCGAATCAGCCGGGTTCAGTGTAAAATTCTCGCCTGTCAGCGATCCCTGATAGATTTTCGTATATTCCGACGGCGGCGCGGGCATGGCCAGTTCCGGCAGCGGCGGCGGATGATTGAGCAGTTCGCCCCCGATGTCGCTGCGCGCCTTGAGCTGGATCGCGTCATCCGGGTCGGCGTTCATACCCACATAGACATCGCCGGTCACGGTCGCGTCGTTTTTAATGTCAATGCTGCTGGCCGAGTCGCTGAGCGAGCCGATGTTTGTATGCAGATTGGTTTGAGAAAGATCTGAGGAATTGTAGCCCTGAATGACCGTGCTGCCGTCCAGCGCGATACTGCCCCTTGTCAGGACGGCAAAGTCCATCGAAAAGGGATTGGTCAGTTCCAGTTCCACCCGCACCCCGCGCGTGGCGCTGCGGCTGCGGCCGACCGAGGTGATTGTGTAGCCATCGGTCAGAGAGCCCTGCACATTGGCGGTAAAGACCGCATCGGTGCCGATCAGCGGTTCGTCATTAAAGGACGGAAATGAAGCGGTATTCCAGGTTCCATTGGCCAGCGCGCGATTTTTCAGGTACAAGGTGCGGGAAATGCCGGCGTCGGCCGCATAGCGCGCCGTGATGTCGTGTGTATGTCGAATCTCGCGAAGCCGCGAATCCCGCCCAAGCTGCAGGGCCGTCAGACTGGTGATCGACAGGATCAGCAGCAGGATAGCTACCAAGCCCAGGATAGCTCCTTGTCGTTTTCGAGGGGATTGGCGTGTGACAGACATGGGTCGACCTCCTTAGAAATTGTGACGCACCGCTGATAACACCAGCGGCGACAGGGCGGTGTCGGCATACCGGACAATCATCTGCACCGAGGCGCCCCGTGTATTGAACTGCACACTGTCAACATTGGACGCGGCGACAAATGTTTGTGTCGGCCGGCTCAGGTCCGGCATCCAGGCGCCGGTCTCATTGAACCCGCGTTCGAGGATCAACTCCGTGCCGACCAGTTCGAATCGCGCAAATCGATTGGGTGTCGGCGTGTCGGCGTCCTGCGACCAGTAATACAGCTCCAGCGACGTGCCGTCGGAGCTGATAACGGCCTTGCGAAAGCTGGCTCGGCGAGCGATGCTGTCGAACAGCGCCTGTGTGGCAAAGCCGTCAACGACTTCCTGTCGGTGGACACGGTTGTACAGTGCGTTCCAGTGCCTGTGTCCGGAGACCAGCAGCGTGCCGACGACCAGTGTCAGGACACCGGCCAGCGCGATCACAGTCATCAGCTCGACCAGTGTAAAGCCGTACTTTGGAGTTGTTTGGGCCGGTTGTTTCATCATAGTCAGTATGCCGAATAAACAGAAAACCGGACCTCTCGTGCGTCGACGCCCAAGGCGCCGTCCGCATAGTCCGGCCGCCAGGCCACGGCCACACTCAACAGGCGCGGGGCGGTTTCTGAGGGTTCCGTATACGAGCAGGTGACAAAATAAATACTGCCGTCAAAGGCAGCCCGGTAATGTCCCAGCAGCTCAAAGGGCGTGCCGTTGACCGCCGAAGCGGCCGGGCCGACCGCCGAGGTGTCTATCGTCAGCACGGCCCCCGACAGCAGGGCGGGGTCGTAGGCGGTGCTGCCGCCCTGGCCTTTCCACTGATCCAGCAGCATCTTGGCAAGCCAGGCGGCATTGGTCTGTGCTTCAGCCCGCCGCGCGTCGCGCGTGGCGTGGTACTGGTAGCCCAGCGAGCCGACGGATAAGATCCCCAGCACCAATGCCGCGATCACCACTTCCAGCAGCGTAAAGCCGCCCGTGCGTGTATTTTTGCCAGTGTGTTTCATCGAGGGTATCCTCGTGTACGCCAAGACAGACAAAAGCGGAGAAGAGCTTACCCCCTCCTCCGCTTTCTGTGTCTGTGCGGTTTAATTAATTGCCGCTAACCGACCAGTTACCATCTGAATCCAGCGTAGCGGTTCCGGGAGGAGAGTTGGTTTTTGAGCCTGTAATAACGACTTCAACCCTGCCGTTGACGATATTGATGCCATAATCGCCGTGGTTAAAGTAGGTGCCTTCCAGCTCGCCGGTTTGGAAGCCCAAATCATCGATATCAACGCCGGTGAGGTCGCCGTGCTCGGCTTCATAGACTCGCGCCGCCGAGCGAATGGTTCCGGCGGTGGCGTTGGCCTCAGACCACTTGGCCGAGTCGATGCGGCCCCGCATCAGCGGGATGGACGCTGCGGCCAGGATGCCGACGATCAGGATTACGACCATCAGCTCGATCAGTGTAAAAGCTTTGATGTTTCTCATACTACAGTCTCCTAAATTAAAGTTAATGTTCGCCTTTAACGGCTCTGTTCTTTACCGGTCTCGGCCAATCCGACGGCCGGCTTAACTGCGATTGGTAATTTTTAATTCATAATTCTTAATTTTTAATTCCGGATTCCCG
>PXAQ01000064.1 GCA_003567095.1 Phycisphaerae bacterium | reverse complement strand
GCCCCGCTGCGTGCCGGTCGAGGTAAGGCGGAACCAGCATGGCGAGCGGGCCGGCACGATCGTCGTGGGCACCGAGCGCGTCCTTACCCGAGGCAAATGGCGCACCGTCGAGGTTCTGGCCTGCCCGGTCACCTGGCGGCCCCACCCTGAACAGATCACATCTGCACGGCGCAACTATGAGGATTGGTGGCAGGCGCTGGGCTGGGTTCGAGACGGGCTGGTGGCGGGTAGGATGCTTCGGGAGGTCGACGTGACGGCGGCGATGCCGATGGTGCGGCCGTGGAACCGAAGGTGATCGCGGCGCCAAGGGCGGGAAGCGGCTACTTCCCGGTGCAGCATCGCATTTGCGACAGTTTTGCGAGAGCAGACATTCGAGTCTGTCGCGGCCAAGTAGACGCCGCTTGGAAAGAGCGTTCCAGAGCGAAATTGAAGCGCCGTACCTGTTTTATGAATAATTGCTTAAAGGTGAGAATGCTATTCCCGTTCAGGAGGTTCAGCAGTGGGCACCTCCTCATCTGTAGCTTCGATCCGATCCGCCCGACGGATGCCTTCGGCGAAAGCCGCAAACACGTCCTCTGTCGAGCGGAAAATCCGGATGTTCCGAAAATGCTCGGCGACCTCGGCGACAATGTCCTCGGCGGATTTCGCTTCCCGATTTCCGGCAGCCCATGCTCGGCCAGGGTGGATCGTGTCCCAAGGCGACTTGTTGTTCGCCCTGGTCGTCGCGGCGTCACCATGTTTCCCGAGACCGAAGAGGATTCTCGTCTCGTTGTTCCAGATGGGCCAGAACAAGTTGATGAGGTGACTTTCGGCGGCAGCCTGGTATCCGCTCTGCACCGCCAAAGCACGGCATTCAAAATCCGCCAAGTCGATCCCTGCGACCTTGTCAATGTTCTTCCGATGTTCGTTCAATCGTCCGTAGAGCTTCGTCTCCTGTTGAACCACGGAGGTTGCGCCGACAGGCGGATCCGCCTTTCCAACGTAGATGGGGGACTCCGTTCCCGATATTGGCTGGTAGATATCTTCCGATCCCGTGTAGTAGATCGCATAAACCCCGGCGCCGTAGAACGGCTCGATCGCGTCGAGACGCACACGATCCTGCGATATCAACGCCAAAGCTACAAAATGCCCGATCAACCGCGGTTCAGCGGGATCGAAAAAGGCATCGGGTAGCCGGACTGGATCGACATCTCTTTCAAGTTGAACGAGGCTGCTCTTCATCTCGGCTATCGCCGCAAGTACCCTCTTCCTCGAATTTACAGTCATCTCCGCTGCGCGGATCACCTCAGCGAACCGGTCGAGGCGGGTGGCGATCTCATCCGCCGTTTGAAGCTCCGGTCGGCGCGCCATCACGCGGCCTCGGATTCATCCAAGCGCGCAGCGACGCTCTCACCGACGACGCGGGCGAGCTCGGCAGGCACGGCATTGCCGAGCTGCCTCATGCACTCTGTCCATGCACCGTGGAATTTGTATCCGTCAGGAAACGTCTGAATCCGCGCACCCTCCCTAACGGTGAAATACCGGACCGATCCGTCGGCCCGGCGCAGCATGTTCTCGCCGCCAGGCACGCCATGGACGCCGGCTTTCAGTGTCTTGGAGGGCTCGTCAAGATAGCTGCCGGTATGACCCGGGTAGGTGCGGGCATTTGGCTGAAAGCGATGGTCCGCAACAGAGTTCGAGAGGTGCGCTTTCTCCGGGTCGGGGAGATCTCCGATCGCGTCACGCGTGGTACGCCATGGCTGCCCAGCGGGCTTCTCATCCTTTGAGAGCCGCTTTGACATCTGTAACGCGCGTCCTTCGAGGACTCGTTCCTTCTTTGCCACCCGATGTCGATCCCAGTAATCACCGAAAAGTTGATCCCAGACCAGCGCCTCTTGAGTAAATTCACCAGGGCCGAAGGACCATCGCGCATCAACATCATCGCGAAAACCCACGAACAGGACACGCTCACGCCGCTGTGGCACGCCGTAGTTCGCTGAATTGAGCAGCTTCGTCACCACTTGGTAGTGGAGATCAGGCCGCTTGGTTGAAGTGTGGTGCTGTTCAAGACGGCGGAGATGATCTCCCCATGGCTCACCATCGCGGGCGACCATCTCCGGATGCTCCATCTGAAGCTTGATGTACTCGAAATAAGTCAGGAACGAGGCCCGTGTAAGCCCCTTGACGTTCTCGAAAATGAAGGCACGGGGACGAGCCTCGCGCAAAGCGCGAACTGCTTGGGGGAACATGTCCCGAGCGTCGTCATACGCCCGATGCCGCCCCCCCAGAGAAAACGGCTGACAAGGTGGGCCACCACTTATCAGGTCAAGCTTGCCTTCGTGCTCCTTGAACCCGACGTCGCGAACGTCCCCCTCAACGACCCGCCAAGGGCGTTCGTCCGCCTTGTCTTTCTCGCTGAGAATTCGGTGGTTGTCGCGAAGGGTGTCGCAGCACCAACGGTCATACTCCACGACCATCTGCGGAATGAATCCCGCTTCGGCCAAGCCGATGCCAAGGCCGCCCGCGCCCGCGAACAGCTCCACAGACTTGCGTATAGTGGGCTTGACAGGCTGCTCGTGCGACATGCTGTTCCCCCTGCAGGTCGTTTTTTCCGACTTAGATCAAAGTCCGGGTCAAGTATCAAGAACATATTGACAACATCGGGTCAGGAGCGTACCGGTCGGCTCCGCACAACTAGTGCGACCCGCCGGGTTCAACCCGGACTGGCTCTGTCCCGCATTGATGGGCGATTTCTCTATAGCCATCTTCAGAAGCGAGGAATGCCGCGATCTCATCGAGCAAGGTGTCGCGATCCCACTTTCCCGGGCCAACCATCGTGCACTCCCAGATCACCAAGATGCGCCACCCCAAGTGGCGCAGGGCGTCCACGTTCTCGGCATCGCGCTGGCGATTCCGGTCGATCTTCGGTCCCCAGAACTCCAGTCTGGATTTCGGTCGGCGACCGCAGTTCTCGTGTCCATGCCAGAAGCAGCCTCGCACCTCAACAATCGCCCCAAGCCGCGGGAAGACGAGGTCCGGCGTCCCTGGGAGGTCACGTCGATGTAGCCGAAAGCGATAGCCTCGCGCGTGGAGGCCGCGCCGAACAAGCAGTTCGGGCTTCGTGTCCTTGTTGCGAACCCGAGACATGGTTTCGGAGCGGGTGAGTGGGCTCTTTCTCTCTGCCATGATCTACAGATAGCGGATGCAAGGCGGTTATGCATCGCTCAGCTCGGGTGTGGGCTTGGAAGAGCACGCGTCCTAGAGATCAAGCTAACCTGCACGCTGTACGAAGCTGCAGTGCGACATAGACTTCAGCTGAGGATTTGCTCTTAACCACCTTCGTCGACGCTTATATTATGCGTTGCTACTTGTCTTGCACCTCTTCCGATTCCTGATCAGCAGGTGTGGCTGCGGTTCGTACCGGCTTCGGTGGCGGAGCCTGCCATGCCCGCAGATACTGAAAAGCCAAGTCGTAGAATTCTGGCACGATACGCTCCACATCTTCGATGAAAGTCCGCCGACCGCTGAACCGCTTGGCTCCCGCCTCGATGAGCAAGACTTCGAAAGAATGCGGCACCGCGCCCGATTGATCGTCATCGATAGCGTCGGGTTCATTGCGAAGCGTCGCGAGGTCCTTCTGGGACGGCGGCTTCCGTCCCGGCCAATGCGCCCGGATGTGCAGCCTCGGATCGTCTTCTTTAAGCATCCTGAGCAACCAGTTAACGCGAGCTTTGGTCGACTTCCGATCCTGTGGTGCCTTCAACTTCATCCCTGCAATCGTCGTTTTCCTCGCGAGATCGGCGACCAGATCGATGTCTGCCGCGCCATCCGGCACATCAAAGGCTGCGCGGAGGACATTTTCCTCCGCCAACGTCCTGACGCCATCTTTGAGACGTTCACCGGGGTCGGAAAGATGCTTCCGTTCCATCCGAACCTTGACGGTCTGGCCGACATGGCTTGACAGTTGTAGGCTCAGGTCGCGCGTTTCAGAATGCCAGGCTGAGGCAGTTTCCTCGACCTCGGCACTGGTTTTTTTCAACTTCTCCT
>PXAQ01000096.1 GCA_003567095.1 Phycisphaerae bacterium | reverse complement strand
GGATGTCTTTGGGCATTTCCTTGCTCGGCGCGATTTTGACCCGCGTCGGAAACCCCGCCCCGCCCATACCGACCAGGCCGGCGGCCTGCACCGCGTCGCAAATCTGCTCGGCGTCATACGGCTCGACGCTGAAGGAGGCGTCAAACCGCTCAAACGGCAAAGCACGCTGAGGATTGTTCTCCGGATCGGCCTCAATGACGATCGCCGGCGTCCGCCCCAGCACCGGATGCGGCTGCAGGGCGATGTCTTTGACCGTGCCGCTGATCGGCGCGTGCACCGGCGCCGAGACAAACGCGTCGCTGCTGCCGATCATCTGCCCGGCCTGCACCGTATCGCGTTTGGCCACCAGCGGCTTGCACGGCGCGCCCAGATGCTGGCTCAGCAGGACGCTGACCCGTTTGGGCGGCGCAACGACCTCAATCGCGAGCGCTTCGCTGATCTGCTTATTCTCCGGCGGATGCGCACCGCCCGGAAATGTCGACACAGCACTTTCTGTTGCCATAGTTTGTCCTTACTATCAAATAAAACATCACGGGCTTGACACCCCGTGAACACGGCCAAAATGGCCGTGCTGCAAATATACCCTTTTAGGTTAGAAATGTCCGCGCGAAAGCCCGTAACCGAATACCGCAACACTTCATAGCCGCGCAGGAACGGAAAACCTCATCGCGATCAGTCTACAAAATTCGTAACCGTTCACAGGGTGTGGACGGTTACGATTTTTTTAACGATAACGCCGATTAAGTCGTTTTCAACTGAACCGATATGAAGACGATCAAAGCGGCGCAGCGGGTGTTCTCAACACATTACGGCGTGTTCGCGGCGGTGAGCTTTTCGGGCACCCTAATTGCAAAGAGCCGATGCTGGGTCGGCAGATAAAGGACCCCGTTCTCGTACAGCGGCGTTATCCCGGGCGAATCGACCCTGCAACGGCCCAGTACTTCTTTTTCCCGTCCCGCCTTAAAGACCCACAACTCCCTCCTTTCCGTGCTGATGTAAACCTTGTCTTCGACAATCAGCGGCGAAGCGGACCACACTCCGCTTTCTAGGTCCTGCTGCCAGAGTATTTCGCCCGTGTTGGCATCCAAACAGTGCATCCGGCCTGTGAAATCCGGGATGTAGAGCAGCCCGTCCTGCACCGCCGCCGTCGCCAGCGACCGCTCCACCTGCCGATTTTCCCAAATCTTCTTTCCCGTTTTTCCGTCCAGACACGTTAAGCACCCTTGTCCCGGGCCATGGTTGGGACTTTGACCAATGGCGATATACACCCGATTCCCAACGACCGTTGGCGTGGCGATAATCTCGCTTGGTCCGTCCGGGCTTCGCCGGTTGTGTCGGGAATAGGGGATTTCGTTTCCGTCGCGCATTCGGTACTCAGCCGGATTGCAGTCATACTTCCAGATCAAGTTCAGCGACTCGGGCGTTTGCCCTGTGCCGGACCCGGCCAGCGGCTCGAACGCATACAACACCCCGTCCCCTCCGCCGAAAAGAACCATTTTCTGTCCGTCAAATTCCGCCGCCACCGGCGAAGACCATTGCCCATGCAGGACGTTTGGACTGATGCGTCCCCCGTCAGTCGCCGCCAGTGCCCCAGTATGCTTATCCAGCACGATCAGGCTCGGCGCGTCGGGATTGGCCGGCGCATCGTGCCTATTATCCACGCCGTTGGACGTGTTGACATATAAATAATCTCCGAGCAGCAGAGGGTTGCTCCCGCACGCATCGTGCGGAACGACCCCGAACTGCTCGATCATATCCACCAGCCAGATGATGTCGCCATCCGTTTTTGTCAGCTCGTAGCCGGGCGCTGCTCCCATATAGGCCGCTTCGTCCACAAACGGCCCGGTATTGCCGTTGGCCTGACCCATGCGGTCCAGGCACAACACCTCGCCTCGCGGACTTACGATATACAGGCGATCTCCCTCGATCACCGGCTGGGAGATGACCCCGCATGCCCAGTGATTGAAATGAAACGGCGGGCGAATCCCCTCCATATATCGCGGGATGGGCAGTTGCCAGTGTTTCTGCCCGGTTGCCGGATCCAAGGACATGAAGATGCCTCCGCCGGTCCGCTCGACTGCCGGATGATCCAAGTGACGATCATTGATCCCCACAAACAGCATCCCGCCGTCGAGTTTCGGCACCGTGTACTGGTTTGTGCCCAGCGCGATCTCCCAGATCAAGTCCTTTTGGGAAAAGACCTCCGGCAGCCTGGAGTCTGCACGCTCGGAGGCAAAACCGGTCCCTATGCACCCTATAACGAGCCACGCGGCCAATGTCTTTAAAGCCATAATAAATCTCCCTAATATCCATTTTCGTGTCTGCTGTTTCAGCCAATATACAGTTTAAACACTCTGATAATAAAAAAACACCGGGATGTCAAGAACAATATGTGCCATCCAAATACAGCCTTAGCCCAAATTTCTCACGTGGGGATGTAACCGTGGGGCCAAAATGTCCGTGAACACTTACCCGCACTCTTTATTAGGCAGAATGAAAATCAAGGATGTCCATACCCGCTTTCCAATGTCTCATGCAGCACATCCTTCATCATAGCCTTAATTTCCGCATACTCGGGCAGTTGGGCCAGGTTGCGATACTCCTGGGGGTCTTTCGCCAGATCATACAGTTCCACGTGAGGTTGTTGGTGGCCGCGCGTATAATAGGCAAGTTTATAACGCCCCTTGCGAACCGTATGGTCGAAAGCGTGTACTCTTCCATAGGTCACGAGGACGGGTTCCTCACGTCCCAAAGTGGGGTCCCGAAGCAAAGGGGTTAAATCGCTGCCGGTGATGCGGTGATCCGGCAATTCCAAGCCGGCCATGGAGGCTACCGTCGGGTAGATATCTATTAAGGATACCGGGGTATAACAGTTCATCCCAGCCGACTCGGGAAAGCGCGGATCCATGATCATGAAGGGTGCCCGTACAGCTTGATTCCACAGAGTAAATTTGCCCACATGAAGTTTTTCACCCAAATGAAAACCGTGGTCACTCCACAGGATGACCATGGTATTATCGCTGTACGGACTGGCATCCAACGCATCCAGCACGCGGCCCACTGATCGGTCAGCCAGCGCCGCCGCGGCAAAATAGTGGGCCAGCATTTCACGCCATGCCTTGAGATCTCCATCCTCGGGGTCCACGGTTAACGCGTTCCGGAGCACCCCGTTGAAGTTTCGACGGCCCATCTCCGGTTCCCCGTCTTCTCCGATTCGAATACCGGAAAAGCCCAAGCCCCCTCGTGACATATCCGCACCATCCTGGATAAAGAATTCAAGCAACTCACGCGTCACCGTTATTTCCTCCACCGGAAAGAGATCGATCAAATCCTTGGTTGTCAGGAAGGGCAAATGAGGTCTGAAAATACCGAGTGCAATAAAGAAGGGTTTATCCTCCGGAATCTTATAGGTGACTCCGGCGGTTGTATTTTCACCCTCTTCAATCAACCGCGCGATAAAATCGGCTGTTCGATAATCGTTCATTCGATCGTAGGTCTCATGGTCGTAGCCATGTTGACCCCAGCGCACCCGCCGCGCTTCGGTCTCAAAATTCTGCGGACTCAGTTCGCTTAAAACGATGGGACCTTCCGGGCGTCCACCTATATTGGCCTCCCGCACAACGTCTTGGGAGTGGTAAATGCGTCCGCCTACGTGAGCCCAATGATGCCAAGAGCGATTGCCGTCCTGCATATCAAAGTTTTCCGAGTGGAAAATTTTGCCAGTACCGGCTGTATACCAGCCATTATTTTTCAGTAATTCAGGCATTGTGACGGCATCGGCCATCGGACGCTCGCCCTCAAATTCCCAGTCACGGAAAAAGGCATCTCCGGAGATTGCCACCAAACCAGTGACGTGAGGACGAAACCCGGTCATAATCGCCGCCCGGGAAGGGTTACAGGCTGGGGAAGGACAATACGCATTCTGGAAATTGACGCCCCGGTCGGCCAGCCGTTGCAGGTTGGGGGTCATGCGCTCAGCCACATCACGGCGAAGTTCCGGATCGGGATAGACCATGGAGAGAAAGTCATTTTCCTCAT
>PXAQ01000037.1 GCA_003567095.1 Phycisphaerae bacterium | reverse complement strand
TCGCCGCCGACAGCAGCGTCAGCAGAAACAGCAGGGCAAACCACTTGGGCATGGCGCTGGTGATATAGGTCGGGATGATCTCATCGGCTGTGCCCCTGGCATAGACAATTGAAATACTGCGCCCCGTTCGCAAGGCATCCGTTTGGTCACCGCCAAAGGCAACCTGATCGCCGGGATCGCCAAAAAGCTTGACCGGCGCCATCTGGTCCTCGACATCCTGCCAGATACCGACGTCATTTTGCTGCATCACCTGCAAGACGGCCAGCCCTTTATCTTCATCCACCATCTCGACAACGCGGCCGGTCATTTCCGGACCGAACTCCGCAAAATACGCATTGGACAGCGACCCAACCGTAAAGGCCACGCCCGTCATCACGATAATAAACAGCCCGCCGACCAGCGTCGCCCGATTCAGCTCGCGACGGCTGCGGACCGTCATAAACCGCACCACCAACTGCGGCTGGGCCAATACGCCAATGCCCACCCCCAGCGTGATCGTGCTGATAACAATCCACCACAGGTTATACTGGATATCACCCCAGCCAAATTTGGGCATTGCCGTCCAGCCTTGGTGGCCGATCGCCTGCAGCCCTGACGGTACCAGCGGGGCCAAGTCGGTCAACTTCTCGTGCGCCGTAACCACCCCACCGAGACGGACATAACAGAAGATCAGCAAGGCGAACATCCCGACGAACATAATCGAGCCCTGCAGGGCGTCGGAATACATCACGCCCTTCAGGCCGCCGACAATCACATACGCGGCGATAAGGACGCTGAAAATCAGCAGCGCAGCGGCATACGGCACATCAAAGACCGTCGCGACAAACACGCTGCCGCCGATCAGCACTGCCGCGGCATACAGCGGAATAAACAGAAAGATGATCGCCCCGGCAAAAATCTGGATAAACCGGCTGTCATACCGCCGGGACAAAAACTCCGGGAAGGTGTGCGCATCGAGGTGATGGCCCATCCGGCGGGCCCGCGGCGCGAAAAACACAAACGCGATAAAAATCCCCACGAAAATATTAAACACCGTCAGCCACAGTACGCTCATCCCAAACAGCCCAGCCACACCGCCGAAGCCCACGATCGCGCTGGTGGAGATAAACGTCGCCCCGTAGCTCATCGCCATCACAAACGGATGCACTCGCCGTCCGGCCACCAAAAAGTCAGTGGAGCTTTTCGTCCGCAAAAAGCCCATCACCCCCAGATAGACGATCACCAGCATGTAAGCCAGGACCACCACAATCTCTAATAAGCCAACCCCTTGTGCAATCATACCGGTCTCTCCTATGTCTGTATCCGTAGCGGCTGTCTTGCCTTAAAGCGACTGGACAGCCTAGAATTCCTCTTCCACTTTCTTCTCTTCGGCGACCCATTTGACATCGTCCGGCTCGACCGGCTCGTCGCCGCGATTCCAGTTCAGCGCACCATAGACGATGCACAGCGCGGCACTGAACACACACAATAAATAGGCCGCCAAAACACCGTTGTCTTCAATTCCGAGCATCGGGACCTCCTTTGAGGTAAACATAAAATAAAGATCTTGAGAATCTTAATTGTTTCTATTTGTAAAAACTTTATACGGCGCGTTTCACAAAATCAACACCTTTTTGGAAAATATCTTATATTTTTTCGGCTATTTAACACAATTTCGACAACTTTTTCCGGTATTTTTTTCTATTTCCATAAAATAATATCTACAAAAGATTAGCTATGTCTTTTTAATACTGGGCGGCTTTTATCCCTATCTCCTCTGGCATAATAATCTTGAATTGCATCCCGAGCCGGTTAGAATACGTCTTGTCAGGCTGGCGGATGGTTTTGGATCTCAGGCACGAGTTGAAGCACCAATCGTAAGGTTATGTGATGATCGCACAGATTGAAGGGAATCTCGTTGGGTTGAACGAGGACAGCGCCTGGGTGCAGGCCGGGCCGCTCTGTTATGAGGTGATGCTGCCCGGTTACGCGGTAGCCCAGCTTGGCGGACAACTGGGACAGCCGGTGACGCTGTGTACCTTCGAATATTTCGAAGGCACGCTGGGCGGTGGTAATCTCATTCCGCGGATGGTGGGTTTTCTGGATCGCCAGCAGCGCGAATTCTTCGCCACCTACACCACCGTCAAGGGGATGGGCATCAAAAAAGCCCTCAAATCCCTGGCGCTGCCGGTCGAGAGCATCGCCGGGGCCATCGAAAGCGGCGACGAAAAGCTGCTGGCCACCCTGCCGGGCATCGGCAAGAAAATGGCCCAGATGATCGTCGCCGAGCTGGGCGGCAAGCTGACCCGCTACGCCCACGAAACGGCAGAACCCACCAGCCGGGCCGCCTTCAGCGTATTTCAGACCGAGGCCCTGGAAATCCTGATCGCCTGGGGCGAAAAACGCGCCGAGGCGATGGAACTGATCGAGATGACCTGTCGAAAGCACCCGGAGATCACCACCGCCGAGGAGCTTGTCCCGCTGGTCTATCGCGTTAAGCAAGGCATCGAAGCGTAAAACAATGTAAAATGTGAAATGTAAAATGTACAATGTTTAATGTGGACGGGCCGGAGGCCCGGACTTCATTAATTTTGATTTTTGATATTTAACTTTTAACTTTTAACTTGGTTATATGGCTATTGATCGAGTATTAAGTGCCGACAGTCGCAGCCGGCCTGAGGAGGTGTTTAACAACGCCCTTCGGCCCACGCGGCTTGGCGAATGCATCGGGCAGACGAACATCAAGGAAAAGCTGGCCATCGCGATCGCCGCCGCCCGGCAGCGCGGCGAGCCGCTGGAGCATATCCTTTTTTACGGCCCGCCCGGACTGGGCAAGACCACGCTGGCCAATGTCATCGCCAACGAGATGAATGCCGCCATCCGCGTCAGCTCCGGCCCGGCCCTGACCAAACAGGGCGACGTGATGGGGATGCTCAGCAACGTCGGCGCCGGCGACATCCTGTTTATCGATGAAATTCATCGGCTCAGCGCCCCGGTCGAGGAGTTCATCTACCCGGCGATGGAGGATTTCAAGGTCGATTATACCGTCGACAGCGGGATGCACGCCAAGACGATCAACTTTCCGCTGAAGCATTTTACGCTGATCGGGGCCACCACGCGGGCCGGGCTGCTCAGCTCGCCGCTGCGCAGCCGGTTCGGGATGCTGTATCACCTGGAATTTTACAGTATCGACCATCTGACCGAGATCATTCGGCGCTCGGCGGGGCTGCTGGAGTTGAGCTACGACGACGGGACGCTTGAGATGATCGCCGCCCGCTCGCGCGGCACGCCGCGCATCGCCAATCGCCTGCTCAAACGCGTCCGCGACTATGCCCAGGTCAAGGGCAGCGGCCGGCTGACCGGCGATATTGTCAACAGCGCCCTGACGATGGAGCGTATCGACGCGCTGGGGCTGGACGATCTGGATCGGGCGTTTCTGCGGGCACTGATCGAGGTCTATGACGGCGGCCCTGCCGGTATCGAGGCCATCGCCGCCACGCTGGGCGAAGAACGCGACACCCTCGAGGACGTCGTCGAGCCGTACCTGCTGCAGGTCGGTTTTGTCCGCCGCACCAAGCGCGGCCGCGAAGTGACCCGCGCCGCCTGCGACCACCTGAAGATAAAGCTCAAAAAGCCCATCACACAACTGCAAGACGCGCCGTTGTTTGAGAGCGACGACTGAAACAAATCACGCCGGAGGCAGCATCGCTTGCGCCAAAAACGCCGCAAGAAACAGCGTCCGTTCGTATGAGGATTGCGTTGGAATGGCTTCGGCAGTGCGTGGACTTCGATGTGCCGGCCGATCAGCCTGGCCAGACGCCGACCACGACAGAGTATCGGGCAAAAATTGTTGGCCGGAAAATGGCCGGAAAATGGCCGGAAAAACGAAAATGAGACAGAAAAAGCCCCGTCAATGACTGAGGGTCTTTCTGTAAATACTTTCTTTGCAGCGACTTATGCTTATTAGCGGCGGGTGGATTCGAACCACCGACCCTGGGCTTATGAATCCCATGCTCTAACCAACTGAGCTACGCCGCCTAAATCCATAATTTGCGGAAGTATACCCTTCAGGGTAGAAAAT
>PXAQ01000162.1 GCA_003567095.1 Phycisphaerae bacterium | reverse complement strand
TTCAAGAGCTTCTCTGGAGTTGGAAGAAGAATGGAGAGGATCCGAGATTACTCACTACGTCGAGTTCGATCCCGAAGCTTCTGATGGTGATCTCGTTCCATCGGGCGCGACATCCACGAACGAACCGATTGTACTCCAACTCTGGGAGGAGGGCCCGATGTTTGGCCGCCCTCATCGGCCCCGGCGAGAGATGAACTTGGCCACAGACACGCTGACTCCGTACTCATATCAACTGAATCGGCTTCAAGTACGATCTCATTCGTTCGCATCTCTGGCCGCTTCGAAGAAAGGCCGTCACGCCGTCGTCGAACTCGTGAAAGAGTTCGACGCGGACATTCTTGACATTGAGGTCTTGTCTCTTCGCGGCCGGAGTCCTGCAATCTACCTGCATCACAGAACGCTTGGCCCTGCGCCGCTGTCGATCTTTGGCGATGCTTTGCGTCGAGCCGTCTTGTTGGCCAGCACGATGCACAAGCTCAAAGGGGGTGGCGTTCTGTTGATCGACGAACTTGAAACGGGGATTCATGTCAACACCTTGCCGCGGGTGTTCGCCTGGCTCGCCAGCGCGGCCCAGCAGTTAGATGTGCAGGTCATCGCGACAACGCACAGCCTGGAAGCCGTCGACGCCATCGCTCAATCCATGACGGATCGAATCGACGACTTGGTCACCTTTCACCTGAAGCAAACCGAGCGTGAAACGATTGCAAGGCGGATACCCGGCGAACTGTTGCTGCGACTCCGGGGTGAAAGCGGATTGGACGTGAGGTAATCCATGCGAAAGTACGGCTATGTTGTTGTGGAAGGACCTCACGATGTCGAGTTCGTGTACCGACTGCTGAGTCCATTCGGGTTCAAACGCGTGCAAAAGATGGACGACCTAGATCGTTTCATGTCACCCCTCGTCCCCACGAAATTTCCACATGGCGGAGACTTGCAAAAGCGAGTTCCGGTTCCGCTGTTTCTCCAGAACCAGTCACATGCTATCGCAGTCCATAGTGCGATTGGCGATTCGCGTCTGGTCGAGACATTGGAGGAAGGCAGGACCGGCATCAACCTGAATTCCGATTTCGATTTGATGACCGGCGTGGGAGTCATCCTCGACACGGATCGCGAAATACCGGCGGCGGAGCGATACAAGGCAATCAGGTCCGGCCTGCGGGACAAAGAATTCATGTTACCGGATGTTCCGGGAACGATCGCTGCCGGGCCGCCGCGAATCGGTGCGTTCGTCCTGCCCGACAACCACAGTGTCGGAAATCTGGAAGACCTGCTGATCGAATGTGCTACAACAGCGTACCCAAGTCTTCTGGATACCGCCAAGACGCACGTGGAAGCTGCGAAGAACGATCCAACGCTTCAGGAGGGCGACGGCGAGGATCTGAACAAGACGCCGGTTTGCAACAAAGCCATCGTGGGATCGATCGGCGCCATACTGCGGCCCGGCAAGGCCGTACAAGTCTCCCTGCAAGACAATCGTTGGTTACGCGACGACAGCCTGCGAATCCCCCGAGTGAACGCCGTCCAGAAATTCCTCGTCAGCCTTCTGGAGTTGGAATAACCAATGACCAATGAACGCTGCCCTCCGAATCGCGACCCCCGGAACGGCGGGGCCGGGAGACCCGCGCCGAACGACGACCAATGACCAATGACTAATGACCAATGACCAATGACCAATGACAAAAATTAAAGAACTGATCGAAATCCCGGAACGGGTCCAGAAGGGGGATTATGTCCTTCGCCTGGTCGAGGACATTGCGAATCCTGAGCTGGTGTTGAGGGATTATGTGGTTACCGAAGAGCTGGCTAAGCTGTTCGACGAGGTGTTGACGCTGATTCGGGCGTCCGTCGAGAAACGCAGTAGCCAGGCCGTCTATTTGCACGGGAGCTTCGGTAGCGGCAAGAGCCATTTCATGGCCGTGCTGCACCTGATCCTTGCCGGGGACCCGACCGCCCGCGCGATCCCGGAACTGGCTTGGGTGATCGCCAAGCACAACAGCTGGCTGGCCGGCCGACGGTTCCTGCTGGTCCCGTACCACATGATCGGCGCTCACGACATGGAGTCGGGGATCCTTGGCGGATACGTGGATTTCGTCCGCGGCAAATACCCGGACGCTCCGACGCCTCCGGTGTACGTCTCGGCGGCGATCATCGCCCAGGCCGAGGCGGAGCGGGCCAACTATGGGGACGAGCTGTTTTTCAAACGCCTGAATGACGGTCAGGACAGCGGCGGCGACGGCTGGGGTGATCTGGAAGCGGCCTGGGATACCGCCTTGTTCGAACAGGCGGCGGCCGCGCCGCCGGATTCCGAATTGCATCTGCGGCTGGTCAGCACGCTGCTGAAGACCGTGGCATCGTCCCACGCCGAGGTGGTCAGCCATCGTGGAGGCAACTTCGTGCGGTTCGATAAGGGACTGTCGCTGATCAGCCAGCATGCCAAGGGACTGGGATACGATGCCTTGATCCTGTTCCTGGACGAACTGATCCTGTGGCTGGCGACCAAGTCGGCCGACTTGGGGTTCGTCAAGACCGAGGCGGCGAAGCTGACCAATCTGAAAGAAGCTCAATCGGCGGATCGCCCGATCCCGCTGGTCAGCTTCGTGGCTCGGCAACGTGATCTGCGGGAATTGATCGGCGATCACGTGCCGGGGGCCGAGAAGCTCAGCTTCAGCGATTCGCTGGACTGGCAGCAGGGCCGCTTCGATACGATCACTTTGGAAGACCGCAACCTGCCGGCCATCGCGGAAAAACGGGTGCTGAAATGCCGCAGCCTGGCGGCCAAGGACGAAATGGATGCGGCTTTCGAACGGACGGCTCGCATGAGGGATAATGTGATGAGTATCCTGCTGACCCGGGATGGGGATCGGCAGATGTTCCGCAAGGTCTATCCGTTCAGCCCGGCGCTGGTCCAGACCTTGATCGCCGTATCCAGCGTGCTGCAACGGGAACGGACGGCGCTGAAGGTGATGGTCCAGTTGCTGGTCGACCATCGCGAGACGTTGGAGTTGGGCGAGATCATCCCGGTGGGCGATCTGTTCGATGTCGTGGCCCACGGCGACGAAGCGTTCAGCCAGGAGATGGCGATCCATTTCGACAATGCGAAACGGCTGTACCATCAGAAGCTGCTGCCGATGCTGGAGCAGCAGCACGGTATCCGCCGGGAGGATGTCGCGCGTTTTCCTTTTCGCGATCCCCGGCGCACGGCGTTTCGCAACGACGATCGGCTGGTGAAGACGCTGCTGCTGTCGGCGCTGGTTCCGGAGGTCGAATCGTTGCGGGGGCTGAACGCCGAGAAACTGGCGGCGTTGAACCACGGCACGATCAAATCGCCGATCCCGGGCAAGGAGGCGGGCGAGGTCTTGCGGCGTTGCCGGGCCTGGGCGGCGAATGTGGGCGAGATCCGCATCGGCGAGCAGCAGAATCCGTCGATTTCGGTCCAGTTGTCGAGCGTGGACACGGAGAGCATCATCGAGCAGGCGCGGCGCGAGGACAACCAGGGGAATCGGATTCGCCGCGTGCGGCAGATGCTGTTCGAGCAGGTCGGGATCGCGGGCGAGGGGGAATTCGAGCAGTTTCACGAGTTCTGGTGGCGAAACACGAAGCGGTCCTGCAAGGTGTTGTTCAAGAATGTCCGCGAGCTGCCGGATTCGTCGCTGGAGAATGAAGAGGCGGATTGGAAGCTGATCATCGACTTTCCGTTCGATGAAGCCGGACACGGGCCGCGGGACGATCTGAGCGTGATCCAGCGATTCCTGCAGAACCGGCCGCAGGGGACCAAGACCCTGTGTTGGCTGCCGTCGTTCTTCAGCGACGAGGCGCAGAAGGATCTGGGGATGCTGGTGATCCTGGAGCATATCCTGACGGGCGAGCGGTTCGGCCAGTTTTCCAACCACCTATCGCCCCAGGATCGCCAATCTGCCAAGGCGGTTTTGGAGAGCCAGCGCAGCCAACTGCGCCAGCGGGTGCAGAACCATCTGGACGCGGCCTACGGGTTGGATGCGTTGATGCAGGGCTCGCTGGATACGGCGCACGACTTGGACCTGAACGAGCACTACGTGTCGCTCCTTC
>PXAQ01000147.1 GCA_003567095.1 Phycisphaerae bacterium | reverse complement strand
CCGACGAAACACCCGCCCAGCGTCCTGACCGGCCCCAAACACCCCCAACCGAGCCCTGCGAAAATGCCCGAACGACAGAAAACGTGAACAATTGCCATAAATACAGAAAAAACGTACAATTAAGCCGAATATTCAAAACCCGACACGAAAAGTTGCGGAATTGCTGTGCTGACAGGTTTTTGCTTGACTTCCCAATCTCATCGCGATACACTACTCTTAGTGAATAATGGTTTTTCGAGGCGTTTTGCCGCCTCGAAAACTCGGTTGCACTGAACGCTCGGCGTTGTTGTATGTTTTTTGGCGTGACAGGCTGCAATGATTTGGAGTATTTATGCGAACGCTTGTAAATCCTCAACAACCCCGGCCACTTGACCCGCTTGACAGCGAGTGGAAGCAGTGAAAAGCAAAAAAACGGACAGAAAAGACCTGTATTGATGCCGCAGTTTCGACAAATAGACAAAATTTACATAAAATGGGGCGTATTAGTTCTTGTTTCGGCAACCATCACGGCTCTCTATGTCAAGATGGGATGGTACTTGCCTGCTGAAATGAAGTCACTGTCGGCTGTTTGTCAAGCCGCTGCGGGGGATAATGCTTTCGCTGGCTCTGAAAGTTGCCGAGAATGCCACGAAGAGTTTTACGAGTTGTGGTCGACGTCGTATCATGGGCTGGCTATGCAGCCGTTTACGGCTGAATTTTCACAGGCCAACTTAAAGCCACAGACCGAGCCGCTGACGATCGGGAAAAACCAGTACCAGGTGCATCTGGGTGCAGATGAGGGATATGTTACAGAAATCGGCCCAGATGGCCGGCGTGACTATCCCATAGAACATGCAATGGGGGGCAAGTATATCTACTATTTCTTGACGCCTCTGGAGCGTGGACGACTGCAGGTTCTGCCGTTGGCCTACGATGTGCAAAAAAAAGAATGGTACGATACTGCCGCCAGCATGGTCCGCCATGCCCCTGATCTCGAGGATGAGGCGCTGGACTGGAAACATTCGGCGTTTACCTTCAATAGCGCCTGTTATCGCTGTCATGTCAGTCAATTGGATCTCAATTATGATTTAGACACGGATACGTATCAAACGACCTGGACTGAACCGGGAATTAATTGCGAAACATGTCACGGCCCGTCTCAAGCGCATAATGACGCTTTTCTGGCGGCATGCCCGGACAATCCTCCGGAGGATCTAAAGCTTGTCACGGTGATGCAGGACAGAGGATTTACCGCTCACCAGGTGGACTCCTCATGCGCGCCCTGTCATGCACAAATGATTCCGTTGTCGACCGACTTTATGCCCGGCGATGATTACTTCGATCACTATGATTTGGTCACGCTGGAGGATCGGGACTTTTATCCGGATGCGCGCGATTTGGGTGAAAATTTCACCTATACACTTTGGCGAAAGAATCCATGTTCGATAGCCGGTCAAATGGACTGTATGCATTGCCACACGTCCAGCGGCCGTTATCGGTTTTCTACGACGGGCGACAAAGCCAACGAGTCCTGTCTGCCCTGTCATGAGGAACGTGTCCAAAATGCGCCGGAGCACACCCATCACGCGCCCGACAGTCCGGGCAACCGTTGTATCGCCTGTCATATGCCCATGACTGAGTTCGCGCGGATGCGGCGCAGCGACCACTCAATGCGGCCGCCGATGCCGGCTGCGACACAGGCATTTGGTTCGCCCAATGCCTGTAATCTTTGTCATGAGGACAAAGATGCCGCGTGGGCGGATGCCAAAGTGCGCCAATGGCGGCAGCGGGATTTTCAGAAGCCAACGCTTGAGGCTGGCCGACTCATTCAAGCCGCACGTCAAGAGGACTGGAGCCGATTGGATCAGATGATCGATTGGATTCAGAACAACTCAGAACAGGAAATCTTTGTGAATTCTCTTGTTCGCCTAATGCGCTATTCTGATGATCCTCAAAAATGGCCCCTGATCATCGAGCTTGTTCAAAACAATCCCTCCCCGCTCGTGCGCAGCAGCGCGGCCGATTCGCTCGGCGATTATCTGACACGCGAAACAGTCGCTGTTTTATTGGAGGCTGTGCAAGACCCGTACCGCTTGGTTCGTATTCGGGCTGCTTCTGCCCTGGCCTCCATTCCTGAACAGTATTTCAGTGCCGATCAGCAAGAGAGCGTTAGAAAGGCCAAAGAAGAATATGTTAACGCGATGACCGCACGTCCGGACGATGCCGCGTCGCATTATAATCTTGGCAATTTTTATCAGAGTCAGGGTTTGTTTGAAAAAGCGATCCAATCCTACAAAAACAGTTGGCAACTGCAGGAGGATTTTATTCCTGCGTATGTGAATGCTTCCATGGCCTATAATGCGATAGGTAGAAATCATCAAGCTGTGAACAGATTGAAAAGTGCTTTACAGTACGATCCGAACAACGTTGCTGTCCATTTGAACTTGGCCTTGCTGCATGGCGAAATGGGCCAGTACGCGGACGCCGAAAAAGCATTCCGCAGGACATTCGAACTGGATCCGACCTCTGCGGTAGCAGCTTACAATTTAGGCGTTCTGCTCGGTCAAGATGATATTGGTCAGGCGATTTACTGGTGTGAAAAAGCGTATGAGCTGGAACCGACCAACTCACGATACGCCTTCACCGTGGCTTACTATTATGCCCAACAGGGCCGATTCTCAGACGTCATCGAAACTTTACAGCCATGGGTTGACAACAGGACAGACAATCATCAAATCTATATGCTGCTTGCAGAGGTGTATACAGAGATTAATCAGGTTCAAAAGGCAGTCGAAGTTTTTCAGAGTGCCGCGGAAAACCCCCGGTTCGATCAGCAAACACGGGAATATTTTCAGGCGCGTATCTTGCAGATGATCAATCGGTAAGTTGCAAGACATCAGCATGATTGCCAGGATACTATTATCCTGCTCCTTAGGTTGTGGAGTCCGGTTATGGTTTGCAGGCGACCTTGAGCTTTCTTCTTTCGTTGCCTATGAATCTCCATGTCGGCTGATTTGCTCTTGGGACCGCACCTGATAGACGGTGTTTTCTTGAGAGAAACTTTATCATTCCACCTTGATTGGATTATAAGGGTTTCGAATTGATAGTGGAAAAACAGTACTGTCCCGTTAACTATTAACGATTTTGAGATAAAGTAAACTTTTGCACTTTTACGATCGCCAAAAAAACGGCAAGTGGCATGAGTACTTCAGCGTTGTTGAGAACCGCAGGGTCGCCGCTGACAAGACGGTGCAGCGCAAGAGAGTCTAATGAAAACGGACTTGACAGACATCAGTGAGGAACAGACAATACGAACGGCCGGCCAAACGGACGCAGGCACTGCTGGAGAGCACACTGCCAGGGATAACTGGACCACGGCGACGAATCATCGTGGGGATAGCTGGGCACCTGCGGTACTGTTTACCCCGCACAACCCACGATTCAGAGCCTCTATGCTTCAAAAAACTCCCTGCCGACAGCAGGATTAGTCACTTAAACCGAAGGACAATGTGTCCAGTTCCCGGTGAACCCAGAGAAAATCATCAAAGTCCATCTATGCAAAAAAAGATTGAGTATACTCAGATTGTTCAGTCTGTCATGCAGGCCTGCATTAAGGCGGCGTTTGAATTGCCGCTGGATGTATTAAACGCATTGCAGACGGCGCGGAAGGCTGAGACAAACGCCCGCGCGCAGCACATTCTCGATCAGCTTCTGGACAACGCCCGGCTGGCCGCCGAGCAGCGGATTGCGATGTGCCAGGATACGGGTCTGGTGGTGGTGTTTGTCGAGCAGGGGGCCGAAGTGGGCATCGTTTTGCCCGCCGAGAGGCCCGATGCGACGCTGGCCGATGCGATCAACGAAGGCGTTCAGGCCGGTTATGACCAAGGCTATTTGCGCAAGAGTATCGTCACCGAGCCGCTCAATCAGCGCACGAACACCGGGACCAATACTCCGGCGGTAATTCATCATTCCCTTGTCGCCGGCGATACGCTGCGGATGTGGCTGATGGCCAAAGGCGGCGGCTGCGAGAACAAAAGCCGGTTCAGGATGTTCAACCCCACCGCATCCAAAGCACAGGTTCAAGACTGGATTGT
>PXAQ01000089.1 GCA_003567095.1 Phycisphaerae bacterium | reverse complement strand
GGCCGACCGACGATTTGCGCTCCAAGCCCGATCTTGTCGCGCCGGGCACCGCGATTGTCCCGGACGCCGGCTCTGCGGACGGCTATACCGTCGTCGCAAACGCCAGCAGCCTGGCCGCCCCGATGGTCGCCGGCACCGCGGCGCTGCTGCTGCAGCACGCCTATGACAACGAGCTGTTTGCCGATATCCTGCCCGAGGCGCCGGTCAACTGCATTATCAAGGCGGTGCTGATGAACGCGGCCCAGAAACTACCCTATTGGCACAAGGGCGGCATCGATGAGCACGATGATACCGAGATGCCGCTGGATCGGCTTCAGGGCGCCGGCGCGCTGGATGCCCAGGGAGCCATGACGCAACTGGACGCCGGCCTGCAGCGGCCCGGCAGCGTCGAGCCGCTGGGATGGGACAGCGGGGTCATAACCGAGGATGATGCATACTATTACGTGTTCGAATCGAGCGATCCGAACGCGATGCTCACAGCGACCCTGACGTGGAATCGTCACTATCAGGACAGCTATCCCTTCCATCGCCAGCCGCAGCAGAGCGATCTTCGGCTGGAATTGTGGGCGATTGATCCCGATGCGCCGGATGGAATGGTCCTGCTGGATGTCAGCGACAGTCCCGTCGATACCGTCGAGCATCTCTGGACGCCGCTTCTGGAGGCCTACACCCACTACGCCGTGGCCGTGCGGTTCAGCCCGGCCGCTGCCTTTGTCGCGCCGCCCGAGCAGCACTTCGCCCTGGCCTGGTCGGTCGGGCCGGACAGCTCGCTGGGCCATCCGCTCTGGCAGGACTTAAACGGCGACGGAAAAATTGACCACTTGGATCGATTCATCCACCTGCTACTCGAAAGCGGCCATCTGCAGACGCTGGAACCGGCGTTTTACACCGATATTCTCAACCTCTCACAGGAGCGATTTGAACTGCTGACCGGCCTGTGGCATCGCTGGCAGCCGTATCTGAATGCAGAATCTCAGCCGACCATAGACTAAAG
Source organism: Phycisphaerae bacterium (assembly GCA_003567095.1). Next base: position 3,089 of record PXAQ01000089.1, on the reverse strand, counting down.
AAATGAAGGGAGTCGTTTATGCAGCGCCGAGACGGCAATTTTGTGTTTCAATTTCGTGCCTTTGTTTCCCTGTTGACGGGGGTTTCGTTTGTCTTAATGTCTGTCAGCGGGATACTGCTGTACATTGCCCCTTCCGCCCGGCGGGCCGCGGAGATGGACTGGAGCATCTGGGCCCTGCCCCGGGTCCAGTGGACCGCGCTGCACCTGACCTTCAGCTCGCTGTTTGTCATCAGTGCGGTGGCGCATGGGTGGCTGAACCGCAAACCGCTGCTGAACTATCTGAAAATCAAAGTCCGCGCCACACGCCGGCTGCGCTGGGAATGGCTGGCGGTTGTGCTGCTGGCCGCCCTGACGGCCTGGGGCACACTGCGGCCGTTTGAGCCGTTTGCGACGCTGCTGGACCAGCGCGAACGGTTTCGCCGCCCCGAATTGGCGCAGGACAATTCGCCAGCCGAGACGGTCGGGATGCGGCAGGTGACCCTTGAGGACTACTGCCGTCAGATGGATCTGGATATCGAGGCCGTGCTGGAAAAACTCAGAGATGACGGCATTTCCGCTGAAAAAAGCGACACACTCTATGCCATTGCCCAACGCAACAACATCCGCCCCGGGCCGCTGCGCCGCATGATCGAATCGGAGAGTCCCTGAGGCAATTTCACAATCCTGCACCTTAACATCTTGCCCGGCACACCGAAAAATGGTATAGTCTGCGCTTTTGCGGCACAGACGTGAACCATTTATCGGGGAAGGCCCATGAGCAATCAGATAGACAGACAGATGGTCGAGCGGGTCGCAGTTCTGTCGCGGCTGGAGCTGAGTGAGACTGAAATCGCCCAGTTCAGCACCCAGCTTAGCGATATTGTGGCCTATATTGAGAAGATCAACACGCTGGACACCGCCGACGTGCAGCCGCTGACGCACTGCCTGCCGGTACAGAATGTTCTGCGCGACGATGTGCCCCAGCCGCCGCTGGACAACGAGACCGCCCTGGCCAACGCGCCCGACCAGACGGACGGCTATTTCAAAGTACCCAAGATACTCGACGACAATTCCGGAACCTAAGTGACGCTATGAATGATTCGATGACCGCTCTTGAACTGCGCGATGCGATTGCCGCCGGCCGGCTCTCCAGCGCCGAGGCCGTGCGCGACACACTGGCACGGATCGACAAGCACGATCCGGCACTGGGTGCCTATATCTCTACCTTCGCCGATCAGGCCCTGCAGGCCGCACAGGCGGTGGATCGGAAAATCGCGACCGGACAGGCCGTTGGTCACTTGGCCGGGGTGCCAATCGCGATCAAAGACAATATGTGCACCACGTTCGGCGCGACGACCTGCGGATCAAAGGTCTTGGAACACTTCCGGGCCCCCTACAACGCCCACGTCATTGAGCAACTGCTGGCCGCCGACGCGGTCATCCTCGGCAAAACCAATCTCGACGAGTTTGCGATGGGCTCGAGCACCGAGACCTCGGCGCTGAAAAAAACGGCCAATCCCTGGGATACCACCCGTGTGGCCGGCGGCAGTAGCGGCGGCTCGGCGGTGGCGGTGGCAGCCGGCCTGTGCAGCGCTGCGCTGGGTTCGGATACCGGCGGCTCCATTCGTCAGCCGGCGGCGTTCTGCGGGATTACGGGATTGAAGCCCACCTACGGCCGCGTCTCGCGTTACGGGTTGGTCACCTACGGCTCCAGCTTCGACCAGATCGGCACGCTGACCCAGGATATCGCCGATGCGGCCCTGATGATGAACGTCATCGCCGGCCCGGACCCGCGCGACAGCACCTGCGTCTCGGACACGATGGCCCCCAAGCCCGATTATCTGTCCGGCCTGGACCAGCCCATCGACGGGCTGAAAATCGCCGTCGTACCCGAACTGCATCCCGGCGCCGATGCGTCAATACGCGCGGCCTTTGACGAGGCAATGGAGGTGTACCGGTCGCTGGGCGCCAAGATCATTGAAGTCGATATGCCGCATTACCAGTACGCCATCGCCACCTACTATGTGATTGCCACCGCCGAGGCGTCCAGCAACCTGGCACGGTTTGACGGCATCCATTACGGCTATCGCAGCGACGCGGCGGCCGACTGTACCGATATTTACTTCAAATCCCGCAGCGAAGGCTTCGGCGCCGAAGTCAAACGCCGGATCATGCTCGGCACGTTTGCCCTGTCCAGCGGCTATTATGACGCCTATTACCTCAAGGCGCTGAAGGTGCGAACGCTAATTCGTCAGGACTTTGACAACGCCTTTAAACAGGCCGACTGCCTGATGCTGCCGGTCAGTCCGACGACTGCCTTTAAGATCGGCGAAAAAACCGACGACCCGCTGACGATGTACCTGGCCGACGCCTATACCATCGCCGTGAATTTGGCCGGTGTGCCGGGCGTCAGCGTTCCCTGCGGCTTTGAAGACAATCGTCTGCCCATAGGCCTGCAGATCATCACCGATGCCTTTACGGAAGACAAACTCCTGCGCATCGGCCGGATGTACCAAAACGCCACCGACTGGCATACACGAAAACCAGAGTTGTCATGATGACGTTGCACCGCAGAGCCTGAAAGAATTTTGAATTGATAATTTTTAATTTTGAATGAAATTAAGAATTAAAAATTATCATCTCCTCTGTGGGAATAAAGGGAAGAAACAAATGAGTTTAGACTACACGATTATTATCGGGTTGGAGATTCACGTTCAACTGGCCACGCAAACGAAGCTTTTTTGCCGCTGCGGGCTCTCGTTCGGCGAGCCGGCCAACACGCGCACCTGTCCGGTGTGCCTGGGCCTGCCGGGCACGCTGCCGGTAATGAACCGGGCCGCGGTGGAGGCCGGGGTGCTCACCGGCCTGGCGCTGAACTGTGAGATATCCCGCTTTACAAAGTGGGATCGCAAGAGTTACTATTATCCCGATCTGCCGAAAAATTACCAGATCAGCCAGTACGATCTGCCGCTGGCCGAGCACGGCTATATCGAAATTCCGCTGGACGACGGCACGACCAAGAAGATCCGTATCCGCCGGGCGCATCTCGAGGAGGACGCCGGCAAAAACACCCACACGCTGGGTAATTTCTCGGCGGTCGATCTGAACCG
>PXAQ01000271.1 GCA_003567095.1 Phycisphaerae bacterium | reverse complement strand
TGAGTACAATTAGGCGATCAACCGTGAAAAATCGGTTGCCTCAACTCTGGTTGAGCGTTATAAAAAAAGGTGTGCAAGAACAACTGTAAATGTTAATTTTATTGGAGAAGCCTGTTATGAATCGCCTAAAGACGTACTTATTTCTCACTGCGGCGTGTGTTTTTATGTTGCCAACCGGGGATGTTCGTGGAGTAAACCCCCTGCCTGACTCAACTTGGACGTGGCAAACACTGGACTGTCACGGCAAGCCCACGGGCCGCCATGAGACGAGCTTTGTGGAAGTGGATGGGTATTTCTATCTGATTGGCGGACGTGAAGCCAACGGAGCAATAGACCGATTTGATCCAGAAACAAATACGTGGGACACGATGGAGGCGAAGTCGCCCTTGATTCACCACTTTCAGCCGGTGGCTTTGGACGGCAAGATCTGGATGGTGGGTGCCATGACCGGCGGTTTTCCCAAAGAACCGCCAATGACACATATTCAGATTTACGACCCCAAGGCCGATGTGTGGAAGCAAGGGCCCGAAATTCCGCAAGAACGGCGACGCGGCTCGGCGGGCACGGTAGTATACAACGGCAAAATTTATATGGTCGGCGGCATCACCTTGGGGCACACCAGCGGAACCAATGCATGGTTTGATGAATTTGATCCTGAAACAAATACCTGGAAGCAACTGCCGGATGCACCGCATATTCGCGATCACTTCCATGCTGTCGTACTAAACGACAAACTCTATTGTATCGGCGGCCGCAATACCAGTTATCGTGACCCCGCTAATCCAGAAAGGTGGCAAGTATTTTTTGGGGCTGTGATTCCGGAAATTGATGTGTACGACTTCGAAACGGGGACGTGGTCGGTTCTCGACGGCGAATCCGCGTTGCCCAAGGGCTCTGCCGCCGGGGGAACTGCTGTTTTGGCTAATCGTATTGTTTATTTTGGCGGCGAGAACGATCAGAAAGCCTTGGATGACTGCTGGGTGTTTAATCCCACTACCCAGACATGGAAGAAGGTGGCCTCTATGAACCAGGGCCGTCATGGGTCTCAGGCTATCGTTTACAATCATAAAATCTATATCGCTGCCGGCAGCCCGAATAGAGGCGGCGGAAATGTGACCTCGATCGAGATGTTCAGCAACCCTGCCTTAAGCGGGGTCTTTGAATTGGCTAAGCCCATTATTGCCCCTGATGTCGTTTTTGAGGAAGTCAACGGACTGGTTGCGGTTGAAGCGGAGCATTTTTACAAACAGACGTTGACCGACGTCCGCCGATGGTACCTCATCGACAGCCATGAGGTGCCGGATGTCAGGCCGAACCCCAGCCCCTCGCATGTGGATGGGGCCAGCGGCGGCGCATACATTAAATGCCTGCCCGACACACGAGTCACGCACTCCGACCGGTTGATTCGCGGCGAGAACTTCTCCAATGAGCCGGGCAAGCTGGCCATATTGCATTACAAGGTGCACTTTAATACGCCGGGGCGCTACTATGTCTGGGTGCGGTGCTACTCGACCGGGCCGGAAGACAACGGGATCCACGTCGGCTTAAATGGTGAGTGGCCCGAGAGCGGCCAGCGGCTTCAATGGTGCCCGGGCAAGCACACTTGGCGGTGGGAAAGCAGACAGCGTACGGAAAGAAACCACTGCGGCGAACCGTACAAGATTTACCTGGATATTCCCTCGCCGGGCATTCACGACATTCAATTCTCCATGCGCGAAGACGGGTTTGAGTTTGACAAATTTATTATGACCATGGATCGAGAGTTTGCCCGACCGGAAGATGCCGGACCGCAACCGCGACTCAAGTCCGGCACAGTGCCGCTGCCCTTCGGGGCTGTCGCCTCGCAAAAACGCTCGCCCAAAACCAGAACCAAGGTCGAGATTAGAGGCCAACAATTCTTCATCAACGGCGAACCGACTTATGCCGGACAGACATGGCAAGGCCACGAGATTGAAGGGCTACTGATGAACGCACGCATGGTTCAGGGGATCTACGACGACCTGAATCCTGAAACGGTAGACCGTTGGGTCTACCCCGATACGGGCACATGGTGTCCGGAGCGCAACACCGACGGGTTTGTCTCGGCGATGCCTGAGTGGCGCCGGCACGGCCTGCTGTGCGCAGTGGTGAACCTGCAGGGCGGCAGCCCGGAGGGCTACTCAGGTCGACAGCCGTGGCACAATTCGGCGATCAGAAGCGATGGATCGCTGCGTCCGGACTACATGGCTCGACTTGAACGCATTATCGACCGTGCCGATGAACTCGGTATGGTGGTTATGCTCGGCATTTTCTATTTTGGTCAGGATCAACGTCTTGACGGCGAGGAAGCGGTCAAACAGGCCGTGATCAACACCGTGGACTGGATTGCCTACAAGGGCTACACTAATATTTTGATTGAAATTGCCAATGAACATAATAATGGGTGGTTTCGCTCCAGTCCTATTATCCGGGAACGTCCGGAGGAACTGGTCGTGCTTGCCCAACAAAGAGCTGCTCAGCACGGCATTAATCTGCCGGTCAGTTGCAGTCTTACTGGCGGGCATATTCCCAGCCAGGCACTCGTGGATGCGTCGGATTATATTTTGCTGCACGGCAACGGAGTACGGAATCCCGAGCGCATGGTCGAGATGATCGAAACCGTCCGCAGGATGTCCAGAGACTACCGCAAGCCGATCGTGAACAACGAGGACGACCGCCCCTGGCGCGGCCAAGGCGAACACGGGGCCAACTGGGACACCGAAGGGACGACCAATAACTTTGTAGCCTGCGTCCGAAATTATGTGTCCTGGGGCTATTTTGATTTCCGAGAGGAAGGCGAGGAGTTTAATGAAGGTTTCCAAAGCATTCCGGCGAATTGGCAAATCAGCTCCGACCGAAAAAGAGCGTTTTTTGATTTGCTCGCGGAAATAACCGGCGCCGATGTCAATTGATATTTTGATCATCAGGCTCAACGCCAACGTTGTTCGACAGGAGCCTTGAGATCAATATTTTAGCCTGAAAAGTGCAATAAACAGATTAACTTTAGCGTCCTGAATGATGTTGCTGTATATCGGCTGCCTGGAGTGGCCGATACAGAACAAAGAGAGATGAAATGTGTATTGGAAAGGATTAAGGCTATGAAAAAGACAGTATGTGTCGTATTGCTGGTGTTTGGTCTTATTGCGGTGGCTCACGAAGCCGAGGCAACTAAGCGACATACCGCAGTAACCATTGAAGGGGAACAATTTTTAATCAACGGTGAACCGACTTATGCCGGACAGACGTGGCAGGGCCATAAAATCGAAGGGCTGCTGCATGGCGCACGCCTGGTTCAGGGAATCTTCGACGACAACAATCCTGAAACGGTAGACCGTTGGGCCTATCCCGATACGGGCACGTGGTGCCCGGAGCGCAATACCGACGAGTTTGTCTCGGCCATGCCCGAGTGGCGACGTCACGGCCTGCTCTACGCAATGGTGAACCTGCAGGGCGGCAGCCCGGAGGGCTACTCACGACATGGACAGCCGTGGCGCAATACGGCGATCAGAAGAGATGGATCGCTGCGTCCGGACTACATGGCCCGACTTGAACGCATTATCGACCGTGCCGACGAAGAGGGTATGGTGATTATGCTCGGCATTTTCTATCTTGCTCAGACTCGTTTTGACGGCGAGGATGCGATCAAACAGGCCGTGATCAACACCGTGGACTGGATTGCCTACAAGGGCTACACCAATGTTTTGATTGAAATCTGCAATGAACATGATGCTGGAGGCCCTGCTATTATCCATCAGCGTCCGGAGGAGTTGGTCGTGCTTGTCCAGGAAAGAGCTGCTCAGCACGGCATTAATCTGCCGGTCAGTTGCAGTCTTATGGGCGGACGTATTCCCAGCCAGGAACTCGTGGATGCGTCGGATTATATTTTGCTGCACGGCAACGGAGTGCGGAATCCCGAGCGCATGGTCGAAATGATCGAAACCGTCCGCGAGATGGCCAAAGACAACCCCAAGCCGATCGTGAACAACGAGGACGACCGCCCCTGGCGCGGCCAAGGCGAACACGGGGCCAACTGGGACACCGAAGGGACGACCAATAACTTTGTAGCC
>PXAQ01000207.1 GCA_003567095.1 Phycisphaerae bacterium | reverse complement strand
TGCTGCTGACGGGCGGACTGATCCGCACCGTGGACGGCACGGCCCCGCAGGACCTGGAAAACAAGGCCATCGGCAAGACGGAGTTTCGGGTCGAGGCCACGACCATCTCGACCATGGAACGCATTCAGATCCGCAAACTGATGCTGAAGGCCGGCGTCCACGCGAAGTCGAACGAGGAGTCCGCAAAAGCGCCCGAATTCGTCGAAAAGCTGAAAGGGCTGATGGAACGCGCCGGCGGCGATGCACCACGACCCGTCCGCCCGCAGTCGGACGCGCTCGAGGCGGTGCGCCTGAGTAGCGGCAACGACCAGTTGAAAGCCATGGTCAACAACCAGGAGGCCTTGACCCAGGCGATCGATGACTGGCAACAGACCGGCGACCGGATCGCCCAACGCCTCCCGACCTGGAATACGCTCAAGCGCCTCGCCGCCTTCGCGAAGGGTATGCCGGATGCCGAAGTGCTGCTGGCCCAGATCCAGCAGATCGAAGAACACCGCCAGTTGCTGGATCAGCCGGATCCGGTGCCCCCGTTGGTCGCGAACCTGACCCAGTTGTTCCGCGACACGCTGAACGGCCTCGACCAGGCCTACGACGGCCAGCACCAAGCTGGAATGGCTCGCCTTGCCGCGGACGACAACTGGCAGCAACTCACGCCCGAGCAGCGCAACGACCTGCTCAGCCAGGTACGACTGGCCGCTGCCGACAAGCCCGTGATCCAGCTCGGCTCAACCGATGAGATCCTAGCCACACTCGACCGCGTTCGCCCGGATGCATTTGGTGACCGCATCGCCGCTCTGTCCAGCCGCTTCGACCAGGTGCTCCAGGGCGCGGCCGAACTCATGGAACCCCGCGCCAAGTTCGTGAGCCTGCCGCGGCGCACCCTGAAGAGCGACGAGGACATCGATGCCTGGATGGATGAGGTTCGCGGCGCGCTGCAGCGGGCACTGCAGGACGGTCCGGTCATCGTTGGGTAACGGCATGAGCCACCCGAGGCTGGGCTCGACTTGGAAGGAATACGGCAATGCCGTACGCTCCAGAGCATAAACGCGGTCGCCGAGACCGCCGTTTTCCAGCGCAGCAGTTCCTCCCGCCCGACTCAGACACGAGGTGGAGCATGGATAAACAGATGGAGCAGTTCCAGAACGACCTTCTGGAGTCAGTGCGCCGGATGAAGGCGTGCAAGGCCGCTCGAGTCACGGACGTGCCGCTGACCACGGCGGCCGAGGCTCGCCGGCAGGTGGGACTCTCGCAATCCGAATTCGCTGCGCTGCTGGGCGTCTCGGTGCGCACGCTGCAGGACTGGGAACAGGGCCGCCGCGAACCCTCCGGTGCCGCCCAGACCCTGCTGCGGATTGCCGCCAGGAATCCCAAGGCCGTGCTCGAGGTGGCGTGAGCCGCAGCCCTTGTTAACCATCGGAAACGGCCACTATCAGGCCGCCAGTCTAACGACGCGCACGAAAGCCGGGTCCCCTGGGCGCCCTGGCCCGCCGCCGCAGAAAGGATGAACGCCATGCAGCCTCTTGAAAGGACGCTCCGCAGCCAACTCGAACGTAGCGTACGCCAGGCACGGCGGGTGGGCGAGCAAGCGGCGCGGGCCGCACTGGATGCGCTCGGCGTTGCGGATGCATCAGTGCCGCCGCACCTCGACGAGGAGCAGCGGGTGTGGCGCCGGCGCCTGCGCGCCCATGCCCGCAGCCTGGGGGATACGTTCCGGAACGGCGGCTCCGTGCCGGAGCGGCTGATCGCCGAGGTCGCCTATGAGCACTGGCACCGGATGCTGTTCGCGCGCTTCCTCGCCGAGAACGACCTGCTGATGTACGACGGTGTCGCGATCACGCTGGAGGAATGCGCCGAACTCGCGGCAGAGGAAGGCGGCGGTAGTGGCTGGGAGCTGGCGGCTCGTCTCGCCGCGAGACTACTGCCGCAGGTGTTCCGCATCGACAGCCCGGTGTTCGCGCTGCGCCTCGCGCCCGACGACCAGCGTGCGCTGGAAGGTCTGCTCGCCGGCCTTGCACCGGAGGTTTTCCAGGCCAGCGACAGCCTCGGCTGGGTCTACCAGTTCTGGCAAGCGGACGCAAAGGACCGGATCAACCAGTCCGAGGTGAAGATCGGCGCCCGCGAACTCCCGGCGGTCACCCAGCTCTTTACTGAGCCCTACATGGTCAGCTTCCTGCTCGACAACGCTCTGGGGGCATGGTGGGCCGCAAGGCGGCTCACCGAGGCCGACCTCCGCAGTGCGAGCAGCGAAGAAGAGCTGCGACGCAAGGCCGCGATCCCCGGCGTTCAGCTCGACTACCTGCGCTTCGTGCGGGTCCCGTCCCCCGATCGGGACGAGGGGGAGATCTGGACACCGGCGGCCGGGCGCTTCGAGGCCTGGCCCGAACGGCTCAGCGACCTCAAGGTGCTGGACCCCTGCTGCGGCTCGGGTCACTTTCTGGTCGCGGTGCTGCTGATGCTCACGCCGATGCGTATGGAGTTGGAGGGACTGTACGCGAGCGAGGCGATCGACGCCGTGCTGCGCGAGAACCTGCACGGGTTGGAGATCGACCAGCGCTGCGTGGAACTCGCAGCATTCGCGCTGGCCCTCACCGCCTGGCGTTACCCCGGTGCCGGCGGCTACCGTCCGTTGCCCGAACTGCATCTCGCCTGCTCCGGGCTGCCGGTCGCCGCCAGCAAGGACGAATGGAAACAACTCGGGCTCGGCCGCCAGAACCTGAGCATCGCGCTTGACTGGATGCACGACACTTTCCGCGACGCCCCCGTGCTCGGCAGCCTGCTCAACCCCGCGACCAGTGCTGCAGCGAAGGTCGTGCGCTGGGAAGGCCTCGCAGGCTTGCTCGAACAGGCATTGGCCGAGGACACGGGCGACGAAGGGCTGGAAAACGCCGTGATGGCCCACGGTCTCGCCAAGGCTGCGCCGCTGCTAGCCGGGCAATACCACTGGGTGGTCACCAACGTTCCCTATCTGGCTCGCGGCAAGCAGAGCGACATCCTGCGCAAATTCTGCGAGCGGTACTACACCGCTGCGAAGAACGACCTTGCGACCGTGTTCCTAGACCGTTGCCTCGACTTCGTGCGCAAGCCCCGATCCTCCGGGCGCGACGGCGAGCGGGCGCTTGGCGGCACCATCTCGCTGGTGCTGCCGCAGAACTGGCTGTTCCTGACCAGCTACCGCAAGTTCCGAGAGAAACTGCTGACGGAGGACACCTGGCACCTGATCGCGCGCTTGGGACCCCAGGCCTTTCAGACCCCAATGTGGGATTTTAACGTCCAACTACTTCACCTCAGCGCCAGCAACACCGACGGAACCTCGGGCGCCTTGTTCGACGAAACCCCGGCGGCCCAAGAAATCCGCGGTCTGGATGTCTCCGAGCCCCGCACCGCAGCGGAGAAGGCCGCCGATCTGCGGGTGGGTGAAATCAAGAGCGTGGAGCAGGCAATGCAGCTGAAAAATCCGGACGCGCGCGTGTCGTTAGACACCGAAGCAGACCTGCCTCTACTATCCGAATATGCTGAAGGTTTGGTTGGGCTCCAGACCAGCGATGACCTAATGTTTGTTGCCGCATTCTGGGATCTGTCCCAAATAGACAGAGATGTATGGGAATTCATGCAAGGGACCCCGGCCTCCTTTAGAAGAATTGCGGGCCAATCTTGGGTGGTTCGATGGGAGCGTGGAGAGGGACTCTTATTGTCTCTGCCAACGGCATATCCAACAAAAGGATTGAAAGCATTAGGTAAGGCAGGGATCGCTATTCATCGAATGGGGAGTTTGTTTCCATATCACTACAGCAAAGAACGATTCCATCAGAATGTCGCGACGCTCGTTCCGTATGATATCTCACACCTGCCGGCCATCTGGTGCTTCTGCTCGTCCCACGAATATAATGAAGCAGTACGTCGAATCGACCAGAAGCTAAACGTCACTAACGCCACCCTGGTCAAAGTCCCCTTCGACCTCGAGCGCTGGACCCAAGTCGCCGCCGAAGGCTATCCTCACGGACTCCCGCAGCCCTACACTGACGACCCCACCCAATGGATCTTCCACGGCCATCCTTGTGGTTCGGTGATCTGGGATGAGGAGCAAAAGTGGACAGCCCAC